>JAEOTY010000426.1 GCA_016839625.1 Candidatus Hodarchaeota archaeon | reverse complement strand
TCCGCATGTTCTAGAATCACACGTATGAAATCTAAGATATCGGGTTCATCCTCTACCACCAATATCCGTTTCTTTTCTTTCATCAAGATTACTCTCATTCTAGGTTACATTATAACTACTTTATTGCATGGTTATTCGTCATTAACTTAACCAATTAAGTTGTTGATGAACCCATTAATAAACAATACCATAAGTAGTACTATTAATAATCTGGTTGGTTTCTTACTCTAATGATTCCCATGACGGATCGACGTACCAAGCTTGAACTACTGAAGATTATTAATGAATTTATCGAAGAGGGCATTCAATCTGGTAGGAAAACGTTCTATAAATCAGATTTTCGCCATCCTCCTGCCAAAATTAACCCTGATAGTGCCTATGAAGTGTTGAAATTAGTCGAATACTGCCAGACCCAAATGCCCCGTATCCGCATTGTGGAAATGGCTGAAGGTCGAAATGTCTTCATCGAAGTTTTGGGAGATTAATCATTACTGATTATTCTTTGGTCTTTTTATGTGAAATAGCATTTATTCTATGAGTCCTATTTCACCCCTCCTTGGGTCTACAAGGTACGAGGGAAAAAGACAACGAGCACATTAATGACCATCCTGTTCGAATAACACACAAAATCAATGGTCAATGTTTTCAAAGAGTTCACTTTTTAGTCAAATTGGATGATTTTCTCCTAGTGTAGATTATAATTGAACAGGTAAGGGAGATAAGAGTAGTCAGAACCGAGAAACCAGGAGAATCTTCGATTCCGCTTATTCCTGTGTTCTCTGAGGTTTTAGAACCTGTTTTACTAGTTGTCGTTTCTTCGCTGGTAGTAGTAGTAGTAATAGTAGTAGTAGTAGTAGTAGTAGTTAGCAAGTAATATTGATTACAGTCAAGATACATTTCATAATCCGTGAATGAGTCACAAAAATCGTCAACATAATTCTGAAAAATCCCAGTTTCTCCTGTTTGAATATCAGTTGGGTCTGCATAGGTATAATCGACGCCTAAGAATGTTCCTGATTCGAAAAAAACGAAAAGAATTTTGACAAATGTCGTGTTGTGCTGACCGACGTTCTCAATTTCTCCAATGATTTTGGGAGAAAAACCCGACCGATCTACTTTATGACTCTTGACAGCTAAATCACGATAGGGTATTTTATTAACAGAGTGCGCCTCCCATTTGACCTCATAGTGATCCCATTCTTGAATAGTAAAATCAGTAAGAACCTGATACGTGGATTTTTCCCCAACAGCCACAATATCCCTAGCAGTATAGGTGTATTCTGTAGCAATGAGGTTATCGGAATTATCGTAAAAATTATAACGGATCTTCACAAATTCCAAGTTCACTGTTCCAGTATTTTCGATAACCCCATGTATATAATATCTTGAAGAAGGTATTACGACTTTTTCATGTAAAAAAGTAATGGAATCACTACAGAAACTTGATGTAGTGGTTTGTACTCGTATCACACTAAGATTAGAGAACAATAAAAAGAGAAAACATAGACTTCGTCTCAATTATATCACCTAGCAATATTTTCCAAGTATTGAACGCATTCTCCTCCGACTTTTCTTACAGGTTGAAATGTATAGTCTCAACACTATTTGCTTCCTTATAAACTTTTTATTCGTACAGCAGTACTTGATTTTTTCTTGGATCTGCAACATAGGAGGGAAAAAGACAACGGTTACAATAAGGGGTATCCTACTCATACAACGTACAATAATAGACCGCACCACTACCTTCTACCACACGTCTGGTTAGACTCATACACTCCAATTCATATTTTCTCTCTGAAACATCTTCCATATCTCCACATACTCCTTCTACAACACGGTTACACCTTCTAGGACAGCCATGAGGAGACTTCATCCATTCTTTGAAAGCTGTACAAAAAAGCTACCATTTTGTCCTTTGACTTAATAAAATGAATACATTTTCGGTTCATTGTGTTCACCACACTTCGTTGCTTATATATTCAAAACTCATCTGTGTGTTGCCAACTAGTATTCACTTATGATAGGGGATCACACTATTTAAATCTGAGAAATCACCCAACTCCGACAAAAAGAATAAAGTCGGCTAAAGCCACCCGAAAAACTCACCCTTGTCCGAAATCCTCATGTTTAATTTTTGTTCATATTTAAGGGATACTTCCTTAATCATCATTTGAGAGTTTTCAAAATGGGATCCAATTATAATCCAGAAGAACGGGTTTTTTATGATGAAGCGTTTAAGGACGATGATTTTAGTAATTCAAATGAACAATACCCGACTTGGTTTGTAGGGACATTAATAGAAGGTATCAAGCCTTGGAAGGATCGTTCTAAAAATATGAGGCGACTAGCAATACTTCACAATAGAATCACGGCAGAGGAAACGGACTATAGTGAACGATATGAAACGAATTCTGCTGTAGCCTCTCAACTTTCAGAATTTTTTCTTTTTAAATGGTTATTAGAAATTACGGCTGTTTTCCAGAAAACCCCTCAAAATCTCTTGTCCGTCAAGACTTACAGAGATCGTGTGTGCTCTTATTTAGGGTATATTGACTTATATCTGACGTTCCGTGGCTTGACATTACTGGAATCTACTTTAACTGAGATTAACGAATCCCTTCATTTGGAAAAACACATCAAGATGCGTGAGGTACGGAACTGGAAATTAAAAATTATCCGCATCACTCCTGAATTAAAAGAACGGTGGATTAGAATCCGTGCCCAAGCACATCAAGACGCACTCCTCTCAACAGTGGTCAAAGTTATGAATAATGAGTTAGATGTGACCGATTGCTCTAAAGAAGTGGTCTTCCAGCTCAAGCAGGAATGCCTCAGAATTGCCAAGGATTTTGCTTCCACTCCGAAATGCAAACACGTCAAGAATCAGGAGATCTGGGCCCGAGCGGTCTGTGCCAAAGCATTTCGTATCGCTTTTCCCGACTGCTCTTGTGACCCTTTTCCTCAGTTTCCCAGAAAAACTCAGAAGGTCATTAACAACAAACGCTGGCAACTCGACCAGATTATTCCATAGTTCTTGCAGACATTCTTGTAAGTGGAACCATAAGATAAAAATGTATGGAACCTTAAAGCGGAAATGGAACCATAAGTCAAACAAGTTTTTACCTCGAAAAAATGAAACGACTCAAATTATATTTCTAAGTTGGAATGAATCATATAAGTTGGGGCTATTAGATCAGTCCCAGCGACAATAGTATTGAAAATTATCCATCTTTGACCTTATTGTTAAATTTTGATTGGCTTCAGTCTTTACTTACAGTGAGAATATCCAATTAAAAATGAAATGAATTTTCTAAATAAGAGACATGATACAATTGATAAAGGAGATTCGATGAATTTAGACTCACAAAATAATGAAATAATAGATTTCACAACAATTAAATCACTAATATCTGAATTAATCAAGAATTCCATAGCAACTGTTTATCTAGTAGGATCTTACGCTAGTAACACGGCTTCAAGGAATAGTGACATTGATCTTCTAATCATCACAGAAGCAAACCAGCAAAATCAGGTAGCTAGACACCTTAAAGATATTATTAAAAAAAGATTCTCACATATTACATCTAAAATTGATTGTAAAGTCATTTCTTGGCATGATCTTCGAATAGGTCAATCCAAGAATTATCTTTTTCTTTTTTCGATGATAAATAATGGGAAACTTCTTGAAGGGAAACCCATTCAAATGAAACTCATCCCAGAACGTCTTTATCAAGAGCTGAATAAGTTAACAAACCTACTAGAGGAAGTTGAGGACTATACACTCAGTAAGAAGAACTTTACAAATACTGGTGCCTTACAATTTGCTATTGGAAAATCATTGCACCACCTTGAACGGATTATATCCCCCTTTAATTATTTATCTTTAAAGGAAATTTGGGGAAGACATTTAGTCTTTCTAGGGAACTTATATGAAAAAATGGTACCCAAGGGAGTAACAACATCTTTAACAACCAGATTTTCTATCCAAAAACAGCGCAGTGGAAATTTTAAACAACTAGCAACATCACTAGTTCAGTTGCAAAAATATGAAGTTAGAGTTCAAGAAACTTTCCAAAAGTGGTATGATTACAAAATATAACCTCTTTGTTGTTCATTTTCAAAAGAGGAATGCAAGGGGATACTTGCAGAGAATCAGTGATAAGCTTACTATTAACAAAGTGCATACCCTTCTCAATAAAGTACAAATCTCCCATTCAGGACTAGACAAAGAGGGCCAGAGAGTCATTAGGGATTCAATAAACAAAATTACCAGGAAAATTCCAGTTTACAAATACTACAATGATTATTCTTTCACCCAAGTCATCCCACCCTCATTCCATGAACTTCTCTTATTTCCAGACAGATTGAAGGTTCATGGAGGTATAATCAATTTTAGAAATCAATTAAGACAGGAAATTATCAAAGGATTGAGAAATGAGTTTATCTATTCTTCTATTATGCAAAGTTATTATGAGCAAAGAGTAATGGAGGAGAGGCATGATTCACAGAATGTTAATGTTCATATAAAGCGTAGGAGGGAGGATAGAATAAACTTTAGGGGATTTGTGCCACTTTTTGAGGTTATACGCGCGGTCAGGAGTATCTATGAGAGGAATTTTACAACAGCTAAAGACCAAAAAGATTTCGTAAAATTAGTGAAAAATATTATTTTAACCAGTTCTGAATTTGTTGTAAGTCAGACTGCCTTCCACTTAGGATATGCCGATATATATTTCGCACAATGTTTTATTCCTACCAAAAAATATTTTTCTTACTGGAAACAGACTGTCTGTAAATTTACACTTGCCCAGACTAAAGAATTAACAGATGATTATGATATTGAAGATGAAAGTTATTGCGCGTGGATCAGTGAATCCGATTATGGCCAGACAATATTTGTTGAGGGTGATCTAAGAGGCATGGAAAATTATCACGAAGTTAGTTTAGATATTATTCGTTTGAAACCAAAGGAGGAGGAGGAAGAGGAGGAAATTAGTAATGAGAAGGAGAAAATTTTGACGGATCAGCGAGAACCACCAATTAATTCAAGTTCGGATTCTGAAATCTTAATGACCGAGGAGAACGATGCATTTAAGCAAATCCATGGATAATACCTAGCGACTTCTTTTGTCCACTACTTCTCTAAAAACTCCTTAATCTCTCAGAGAAATCATTCTATTCTATTTACATATTTCTTTCTGTAATTGTGTCGTAGTTTTGACTTCTAATGCGTTTTTATTGTGATTTAATTCAATTCCCATTCCCATTACTTCAAAATCAGTCTTGAAAAGCAATTTATAAGGGATTTTACCCCATTACAGTCAAGGTTTTGGTGATAATATGGTTAAGGGTGAGAAATCAGTTTTTCAATGTAATGATTGTAAAAGTATCATGAAGTTTGATGCGTCGGATCTTCTGCAGGGTGATACATATATCAGACTAGAAGATGATGAGGTCTATACTTCCAATCGATTTTCAATACCTTACACGGTCTTGGTTGTATCAGGCATTCCCTTCTGTCCTTTTTGCAATGGTACTTTAGTCTTACTCCACAATAGACTATTGGATATATTCCACGAATACCGAAAAGGAAAAGATTCTGCTCTCATGCTGACCTTACCTGCCTTTCTTGAGAGGGTTCTGGATATTTTTAAGTCAGTTCAGCAAAAATCTATTATCCAAAACGAACAGAAAAAGTATGTCATTACTGAGGCGGGCAAGAACGTATCTGGGCTACCCTTTGACAATCTCAAGGACGCGGTGGAGGAGTTAAAAGTCTTTATTGCGGATAATTTCGATGTAAGAATCATGGAATGGAATGAGGATGAGTTATATGAGTGATCCAGATCGAATTGCTAATTTGCGATTAAAATTAATTGAAGAAAGACCACTAAAAGAAAAAGACATAGAATTAATTCATGAGGCGTTATCTTATCTCTATTCCGTTGAGACGAGGTATGATAGGGATCACATTTGCTACGATGTTCAAAATCAACCCACAGGGATCATGATTCATGTATCTCAACCAGACCTAGAGACTGTACTCAAAGATAGTACTCTAAGATGCAAATTGATAGAACACTTAGCCAATGCTGCAGATACCTTTTTCGCGAAGAGGTGGGAGTGATGATCCATGTCGCTTAAGTCAACTCTCTCTCCTTTTGAAAAAGCGAAAAGGAAGAGAAAGGATCTTGTCAGAAATCTACAGGACAAGTACATCAACGCGATAGCCATTTTTCGGAAATTAACAAGTGATTTACGACTGAACGACAATATTGTTGAGGAAATATTGGATAAGCTCTATCTCTGTTTTCGTACTCAGTCGTTAACAAGAAAATGTGAGAAGACAATCATAGGGGTGCTGACTTATACCATATCTAACTCTCATGATCACTATGTGCCTCAAGCTACGGTTGCTTATCATCTAGGGATTGATTCCCAAATTTTAACTCGGAATAGATGATGAGGATCAACAACTCGAATTAATCCTAGTCCTTCTCTCTCGCACAATCTTCCTATCCTTCAGTCTTCGTTATAGTTATAAATTGTTTCAGATAGTGAATGTTGAATAAGTTATAGTTTTTTCTCTATGATTAATACTCTTCTCATTTTGCTTCCTAATATCTTTTTTTCCATTGGT
>JAEOTY010000425.1 GCA_016839625.1 Candidatus Hodarchaeota archaeon | reverse complement strand
TCATAAATAGTTCCTTCAGTGATTCGTTCAAATTCTCTAGCTAGTTCTGGAGCTAGTGGAGCGGCTCCTGAACCACATCCTAAAATTGAGGTTAAATCATATTTATCTGGGTTTGCAGAGTAGATAGTTACAATGGCTGAATACATTGTTGGCACAGCATGAAGTATGGTTACTCTATGTTTATGAATCGCTTCAAGTACCACTGAAAGGGGAGGTTTTCCTGCTCGGGGATCAGGGATAGCGATGACAGTTGCAGCTTTAAAGGCACCCCCTATCATTGTAATTGTTAATCCAAATGAATGATACCATGGTAGAGCACCAATATAGACTTCTTCACCATATCGGAGTTTGAATGGTTCTCCTCCATCGTCAGGATGTATCCAAGTATATTCCTCTAGTTGAAGTACATTGGAATAGAGGTTTTTATGTGTTAACATTACACCCTTAGGTAAACCAGTTGTACCACCTGTGTAGATTAACATTGCTAAGTCTTCTTCTGGGTTTATCACTACATTTGGTTTTTCTGGTTCATAAGATGCAATAATATTCTTATAGAAAAGGGTAATATCCTCTTCGTAGTATGGACTTTTTGGAACTTTTCCTATTAGACCTCCAATGATCCCTGTCAATTTAGGAAGAAAATCTTTTGCGCTACAAATCACTACCTGTTTCACTTGAGTTCCTTTTATCGCTTTGTAGGTTGTTGGAGCGAATCTCTCGTGATCAAAAGCAAATACTATAATTGCTTCCGAATCTTTGAGCTGATAATTCAACTCATCTGTTGTATAAGTCGGATTACATGTAACAGCTGTAGCTCCCGCTTTCAAAATTCCGAAAAAGACTATTGGATAGTGGGGAAGGTTAGGTAAGAATATTGCCACTTTATCCCCCTTTTTCACCCCACTTTTTACAAGAAAATTCGCAACTCGGTTTGCGGATTCATTTGCTTCAGCATAAGTTGTAGTCGTACCACTGAAGATTGTATAAGGTAATTCACCACTTTTCTCTGCAGTATTCTCAAGTATTTTAAAAAGTGGTTCGTTTGGGTAAGGTTCTAAGGATTTCTTGACTCCTTTGGGCCATTTATGTTTATGCCATAACATTTCTTCCATTATATTATCTTCCTTCGTCATTTTATGGTTTTCCTATCACTACAACCTAATATCTTAAATATTTAGCGAGTAAAATTTTAACTATACACAATAACAATCAAAATTATTAGCAATTAATACATAAATCAAGGTAGGAGAATTTTAGTGGATTCTGGACTCAAAGGTGAGCATGTTCTCATCACTGGAGCTAGTGGGGGAATTGGCCAAGCTATTGCTAAGCAGTTTGACGAAGAGGAAAGTTGTCTTTCATTACACTATAATAAAAATAAAGAAAGCATCCTAAAATTCAGTTCAGAGCTTAGGAGTAAATATACCTTATTCCAAGGTGATTTGTCTTCTGAATCCTCAACCAACAAGCTTTTTCACGAGAGTGTCAGTACATACGGAAGAATAGATCACCTTATAGTTAACCATGGTATCTGGCCTGAACTTGATGTTCCTGCGCATGAAATGACGTTGGAGCAATGGGATAATACTATTGCAATCAACCTTCGTGCTGCGTTTATGTGTAGTAAGCACTTTTTACAAAATCTTGAAACGTTTCCTGAAGATTGTGCTAGTATTGTCTATATTGGCAGCACTGCAGGGATTTTTGGGGAAGCTGGGCATGTCGATTATTCGGTATCAAAAGCTGGGCTTTATGGGCTAATGCTTTCATTGAAGAATGAAATAATATATTTAGCTTCTCGTGGAAGAGTCAATTTGGTAGCACCAGGATGGACGATTAGTCCCATGACAGAACAATTTATGGACGACCATAAGAGTATCAGAGACGCTCTCCAAACTATGCCACTTAGGAAATTGGCTCGACCAGAAGACATTGCAAGTGTGGTGGTCTTTCTTTCTTCTAATAAACTCGCAGGTCATATTTCAGGTCAAGTAATAACAGTTGCTGGAGGTATGGAAGGAAGAAAACTCTTTGAGCCTAGGGAAATAGATATTGATAGAATTTAGCATTCCAGAGATGTGTAAATGGAAGAAACACCTATTATAAAATATGAAGTCATTGGCTATATTCGCACACCGTTCACAGAGAAAAAAGGAACCCCTATTCAACCCAGTTACTCGAGTACTGACGGTCTGATAGAAATCTTTCCTCAATACGGGACATGACTTGAGGATTTAGAAGGTTTTTCACACATACTTCTGTTATACCACTTTAATCAAGTTAGAGGGTTTAAGTTAAAGGTTATTCCCTTTCTGGACAAAATAGAGAGAGGAGTTTTTGCAACAAGGACTCCTCTTCGCCCAAATCCGATTGGACTATCAATTGTAGAATTGCTATCCGTTGATCTTAAAACCAATGTTCTGAAAATTAGAGGAGTGGATATCCTTGATTGGACTCCTTTGATTGATATAAAACCTTACATTCCACTTTTTGATAAACGAGATGCAAAAACTGGATGGATCTCACAAATTAAGCGTGAATCCCGAGAATCCATTGTCTCAAATGGTCGTTTTTAATATCTAATAAGACCTTATGAAGACAACTCTTTTGTTACAACAGCTAAATCCAGCTTAGCGCCGTGATAAATCGCAGGGAGTTGAGACAATAAGACAATACTAATTACACCAACCCAAAGGATTATCCACGTCATAGTTTGAATAAAAATCTCAAAATAAAAGGTTCGTAGGATATTATCCAATAACCAACTAGCTACCCAGAATCCCAGCGGAATTCCTGCGAGTATACCCATGATAGCTTGAGCTAGATTCTCAATGGTCATAATAAAAAGAAATTCCAAGTCTGAGAGGCCAATGGACATCATCGTAGCTATTTCACGTTGTCGTTCTTGAAAATTTAGATAAATAGTAGTAAATATCGCTGCAGCTGCCAGCACACAGGCAAAAATCAAGAAAACGAAGACAATAGAATTGAAAGCCGCCATCATTATGTCTACTGATTGATGCATATCGTAGTTATACTCGATTCCTCTCACCCCTTCAATTTGACTAATCGAATCCTTAATCTCTTCTAACAAAGTAATATTATTGGATTGTGTTACTTTTAGAATCAGCTGTGTGAAGGGTGTTAAGTCAATGTCGAAATCTCGTTTAAAAATATCAATTCCCATGTGGTCAGTGATGGTTTGAGCAGTTGTATAAGCCATCTTTCCCCAGATCTCCTTGGAAACGCCAGAAATATTTATGGTTGATGTGTTGAAATAAGTTTCACTAGCTTCTTTGGAGAATGATATTCTTTCTTGACTGCTACTAATCTGCTTTGTTATAAACTCCAAAGTTTGATCTCGAGCAAATTCTGTTCCAGCCCAAATCGATATGTTCCAGATTCGCCAAGAATAATCATGAACTGTTTCCAAGTACGGAATCCGTGGATATCCGTAACGAATTGAACTACCCCTATCAATGTTGAACTGGCGTGCCAAAGCTGTACAAACAACCATACTATTGTTTGTCTGGAGGGTATCTTGGGAAGACATCCAAGAAAATTTATGTGCTCTAGGATCAGATGTATTCCAAGCGGTAATAAGCACTTCTTGCTGTTTTTCTTCAACGTAAAGTATCGATGGTATCTGTAAAACAGGGTCAACAGATAAAACTCCCGATAAATTCTGAATATAAGCAATATCTTCTTTTACCCCAAGATCTGCGAATCTATAGCCATCATACTTTACAATAATATCATATTGTGATGTTTCATTAAATTGTTGATAAACTCCAGCACTTATCGAATCAATAAAAGCAAAAGAGACAACTAGAATACCAACAGCTGCAGCTATTGCGATAATTGTAGTAAACGTCCTGAATTTTCGTCGAAAAAGGTTTCTAACAGAGATTATAAAGCGCAGTCCAAATGGATTAATTGGAATAATTCTCTCTAATAAGGAATGTTTCCCTTTTTCAACTGTAACCATGACTTGTAGGGCCTCACGCGGGATCATCCTACTAGCATTCCAAGCAGGAATGGCTCCACTTAAAAAACTGATTCCTAGACCTGTAAGAAAACCATTGATTACGAGATGAATTTGGAGTTGAATTTCAATTATTTGTGGAAAACCCATAAAATAAGCGTATATCCATGTAACCCCACCTGATATAATAATTCCAAAAATTATTCCCAATACACTTCCAAATCCCCCAATAATTAATGCGAAGCAGATATAATGGAGAAGAATGTCATTGGGGAGATAACCTAAGCTAGATGCAATCCCAACAATTCTTCTCTGACTTTGAACTATCCGTCCCAATGTGATATAAATTGAGATTGTTGCAACACCTAAAACAACAATTGGAAGGATTAATGCGATCTCTTCTATCTCCTCGAGATCTAGTCTGAGAGCCCAGTTAGAAACCTGATATTCCTGCATTACGGATAAACCAAATGCATCTTCAGTTTGATTATTAAGAACTTCAAAAAGTTCATTTACAATTATATCTCGCGTAGTTTGATTAATTCCTGGCTTCATTTTTATGATTACATTGTTTGCCAATCCAGTAAGGTTTGTGTAGGTCTGTAATGTCTCGAGTGGTAAATAAATCACTCCAAATCGGTTTGTTGGAATAAAATCATATTGTGAGGGGATGACAACAAGATATTCTGGGCTAAAGACAATTCCTTGGATAGTATAATTGAAATTTTGACCCACTATCTGTGTTTTCAGGTATTCCCCAGTATTGAGCCTGAAATAATGAGCAAAATGAGCCTCAACAAAAATACTATCGTTAGGACTAGAAGCGTTGAAATATACCCCACTTTCGAAGATTAAATCGTTTATACGGTTTTCTTCATCCAGGTTCCAATTGATTCCAATTGCGCGACCATTTGGTAAATGCTTACGAGTGTGGTTATCAAGGGGACTTGTGACGTTGTAATTCGTCTCAATAATCAGTCGGTAGTTGACAGCTTGAATTTCAGGATGTAATGATCTAAAATTAGTGACCACAGTTTCTACTTCGGATATATTGAACCAGACATCCGGATGAGTAAATAATTCAGCATCAGCGAAATTAGTTTTTTTGTATATGCTTTTGTAAGATGCTTCAAGGTTCGTAGTCCCCATTGACAAAGCGATATACGAACCCACTCCAAAGAAACATAATAATATCACTGCAAAAAAAAGTAACTTTTGGCGAAGTATATCCCTTAGAAGCTTATTAATCCAGATCCTAGTAAAGAATTTCATGTTCGGTGTCCTTACCACACAAGATTTTCCACATCGATTGGATTTTGTAACTCAAATTGGTTTATTTCCCCCATTTGTAGAGACATGACGATGTCTGCAATTTTAGAAATTTGGCGATTATGTGTAGCTAAAACGAAGGTCTTTTTTGTTTCTTTGTTCAGCTTTTTCATTAATTTGAGAATAGAGACTCCAGTACGATAATCAAGATTACCAGTGGGTTCGTCAGCTACTATTATTGGAGGATCTTTAGCCAAAGCTCTAGCTATTGCTACTCGTTGCTGTTCCCCTCCACTCAATTGTGAGGGAAAGTGATGTGCACGATCTCTTAAACCAACTTCATCTAACCACTTCAGTGCTACCCGTTGAATAGCTTTTCTCTTGAATGTTCTAGATCCATCTGGAGTAGGAACACCAACCAAATCTAAAGCAAATTCAATATTTTCTGATGCGGTTAATGTTGGTAGAAGATTGAAAAATTGGAAAATAAACCCAATTTTTTGCCTTCGGTATTGAGCTCTCTGCTTACGTTTGAGAAAGGAAATATCGACGTTTTCAACCTGAATTCTCCCTGTAGTCGGAACATCTATAGCAGAAATCAAGTTTA
>JAEOTY010000424.1 GCA_016839625.1 Candidatus Hodarchaeota archaeon | reverse complement strand
TTCGGAAAGAAGTATTTGTAAGCTTGGAAGACTCTCAATGATTCCGAATCAAAAGAAGTTCAATCATTCCCATGATCCAAATCAACTAAGACAGGAATTGGTTAAACTACTTGCCAGTTACAATCTCAAAATCGAATATTTATCGGTTGCAGCAACACCCTTAGCTACTATAGCTACTTCAGCTTCAATTCTAACTTTTCTGTCTGTACAACTGTTCCTGAACAGTTTTCAACCAGTAACTCGATTGTTAGCAGGAATAAATATTATTTTTCTTCTCCTAATGGTCTTTACTTCAATTCTCTTTCAAATGGTGATCTACAGAGCAAAGTTACGTCTTGCACGTGTAAGTCATGATCTCAAATCCCAAGGAATACTTGAATGCGAGAAGTTCACTGATGATCAACACTCTCACCTTATCAAATTGAGTCATCTAGCCCAGAATGGTACAAAAACTATTGATCGCATTCAGTGGTTGTACACACACGGTTTATGGCGTCTTTTGTATGCCTTTCTAATACTATGTGTTTTTCTTCTCATCCTGCTTATTTTATCAGAGATTCCACTTAGAATTTAGACTCTATAATTTTGGTACAACAAGAATAAATTAAGGTTCAGTTGGTTTAGGATCTACAATTGTGAAAACATCATCTTTAAGTGGAAGAGTATTGACTGCATCAATTTTTTTTCCTAATAAAGGGATTTCCAAAAGAGGAACAGAAGAAATTTTACAATTTGTAGATAAAATTTCTTTATCTTTTTCTGGGAGTTTATTGGACACCAGGACTACTCTAGCCGAGCCATTCATTACATAAACCAAAGAAGCCATATAACCATGCACATAATTCCCTGACTTAATTGCAGACTTTAACGACTTCGATGTGATCACTGGATTCTCCATCATAAATATATCCCAGATAATAACAAGACAAATTTGTTGATCAACTTGTTGGACAATTACTCACGATAAAGAGAATATATTAGCGTACCTACTATATACAGATTATGACCAAAATAATATTCAATGATTTTGCTAAGGAATCTTTTTTTGAATAGCCAGAATAAAAGCCGTTTTCCCTTCCGTATATGCACGACGGTTGTTCCGAAACCGATCCGCAAGCTTCTTTTTTAATTGATAATACTCCTCTGCAACCTCAGGGTGAGTTCGTAGAAAATCTCGAAACATTAAATGTCTTATCCAGAACTTACTTGATGTTTCTACCATATGCACATGATGAGTTCTCCCTTCACTTTTAGACCCCTTTGTAAGATAGCGTCTCTCAGGAATCTCCTCTTCATGCTCCTTAATATATTCATAGCTTAATTTATTCATAGGTTTAATACATTCTTCAGCTTCTGATAAAGTTCTAAATCCAATCATAATGTCAATAATAGGTTTTGCTCCTAACCCTGGGACTGAGGTACTCCCTATATGTTCTATATTTTCATATTCTTCACCAATAACATTAAGAATTCTATTTTTCTCATCTTCATATAGTAAAGGCCACTTAGGATTGTATTCCTCAATAATAACTGGAGCTTTCATAAGTAAATCACGGTTAACTTGATAAATTTTCCTCTATCTTTGCTCGGTGACGTAAGATAGCGACTCTTAACCCGAGAAACGACGATTGATTATAACCAATCGGAGAGGGGATTGTCGAAGGCAATTTCCGTAATGTATCAGCCAACAATGTATTTCCGATTGCGTTTGCACTAAATGAATCTGCCCGAATTTCAGCAAGAAAGATTCGATAACGGAAAAAAAATGTTAGGAAAGTCGAGCTAAGAAATACTAGTAAAATAAGTATAAGGTAGGAGACCACGAAGAAACCGTTTAATGAAAAAATTGTTTGTCCTTGGGATAATAGTACTACACCTATAGTAACACAGAATATTCTCATTGTACGTAGAAACGCTTCTGTTCCGCCAAGAATGTATGATTTTGTGAGATGACGATTTTCAATATGGCCTATTTCGTGTAAAATTACCGCAATCAACTCTTCATCAGATAGTTTCCATTGGAAATAACGTGAAATTAGACAAATATTCTTGTTCCAACCATAAGACATTACCCCTGCACTAAGAAACAATGAGGAAAGCTGGATATCAGCAAATCGATACTCAGAGATTAACTTACTTTTCGTATAATTAATTCTCAGGTGTTCAAGGATATCTTGGTTCACAGGTTCTTGAGCTGTGGAAAGCAATTCTTTTTTGCTTCTTATAGATCTGATAAGAAAGAAAACTTGAAATACAAGTGATAAAAATAAAGCGATTCCTAATAAATACCAAAAATCTAGTGTTTCAACAATGAAGATTCTGAGGATTATTACTAACAGAAAACCTAGACCTACAACATAATAGACTTGTTGAATAAGATTTATGGCAATCTCACGCCAAGAGGGTTGAAAATGGTAGAAGCCTACATCGAGAACAAGGGCCTTAAGTCTTTTGGATGAATTGTAATATAACATGAAAGATAATAGAAGGAGAAATACACAGATAAAATTAAGTAAAAAGAGATTGAGAATTTCGTCATTAATCAGAACACTAATCAGAATGATAGAAAGACCAGCGATGAGAGGGTAGACGAGAATATAAAAGATAATTAACAATAGGTCGCTAATAGGTAATTGAACACCTGAAGCTAGATCATAATCACGGATCATTAAAATTCAACAGTTGAAACAGCCACAATATTATTCTATTTTCTTCATTTAATATCCTTTTTTTTGGTTTTTTCGCAAGAAATTGAATCAATCGAAATTCATTAAAAGTCTTAAAGTTGCAATCTGATCTTGGTCGTCTTATATTGTAATTCTTATTTTGGAGGTCACACCTCGATGAAATTAGGTAGTAAAGAACACTTATTAGAAATTCAAAAAAAAACAAATTCCAATGATGAATATCTAAAAATGGCTGAAGGAGAAGGAAAAAAATCATTTACTTTTGTGTTAGAACCTGAACCAAAAATGAATGTGACTGAAACAATTCGTATTGGCTATATTGAGAATGACGGTGTTATAGAGGACATTTGGGTAGGGGAAAGAGAAACTAACTTTGTGATCACTGGAAAATATGGTCAGTGGGTGCGAATCTTACGTCAGGAGATTGGAGCTACTAAGGCACTAACTATGCGCAAAATAAAACTCAAAAAAGGCAGTCTAATTAAGTTACTCCGTAGTTCGGATAGTACAATAAAATGGATTCAAATTCTCGCAAGTATCCCTGTAGAATTTCATGGAGATTATTCAAGGTCGTCAACTACTTCCCCCACTCTGGAGTAAATACCAATGGATCTCTTAGGATTAAAAAATAAGGTTGCTATAGTAACAGGAGGAGCATCGGGAATCGGTCGAAAAACAGTAGAGAAATTTGCAGAACTTAAAATGAAAATTGCTATTGCTGATATGGACGAAAAATTAGGAGAGGAAATAGAAACATCATTTTTTGGCAAAGATTTTGAAGTTTTTTTTCATCAAACTGATGTATCTGATTCCCAGCAAGTGTCATCATTTGTTGAAGTTGTACTCGATAGATTTAAGACAATAGATATCCTAGTAAATTGCGCGGGTGTTGGTGGACTCTCTAATTACATTGAAATCATTGAAGAAGAATGGGACTGGACAATCAATACAAATTTAAAAGGTACACACTTAATGTGTCTTGCTGTCGCCAAGGTAATGATTGAAAAAGGAGTCAAGGGTAGAATTGTCAACATGTCAAGTATCAATGATCAAATCCCAGTAGTAGGGGAAACAGCTTATGCCACGAGTAAAGCTGCCATCACAGGATTGACTAAATCCATCGCTCTTGAACTAGCTCCCTATGGAATCAATGTAAATGCAATTCGTCCTGGTGCAATCGACACACCTCTAATGAAAGAAGTGTTAGAAATACCTGACCTTTCTCATGCATTATTACGTCAAATTCCCCGTGGACGATTTGGCCAGCCTGAAGATGTGGCCAAAGTAATTGTATTCCTAGTTTCAGATTTAGCGGAATGGATAACTGGAGCAGCAATTCCAGTGTCAGGTGGAATGCATCTTGTAGGTGAGGCCTCATACAATTATTACTTTGAACGTGAAATGCAGCATGAAGATCAACTACCTGATTTACCGTTTTCCAGACCTTGGAAAACTTTTGATGTTGAAAAATTCCGCACACAGAAACCTTCAAGGGATTAATCATGAGTAAAAGAGTCTTAATCACTGGCGCTTCTTCTGGTTTAGGTTTATCACATGCCATTTATCTATCGTCAAAAGGATATTCGGTTACTGGTACATCACGAAGAGGAGGAGATTTAAATCTAGATCAACTACGATCTATTTTTTTGAGAGATCATACGAAATTTAAGTATGTAGATAAATCAAAGAACGATATTAGAGCACAAAAGACATTATTACCTGAAAAAATTCTCCAGAATTTAGATGAGTATTTGTCGAGAGTCCACTTTGTTAAAATGGATGTTACAGATGATAAATCTGTTACACAATGTATTCAAGAAGTTGAAACAGTTGATAAAATTGATATTCTAGTCAATAATGCAGGAAATGGGTTTTTTGGGCCTGTAGAGGAGCTTACAATTAAACAGGCAAAATACCAATTTGAGGTGAATTTTTTCGGATTATTACGCGTCCTTCAGGCAGTTATCCCAAACATGAGAACGCGAAAATCAGGTCAAATAATCAACACTGCATCTCTTGCTGGTATAGCATGTATTCCCTTTCAAGCACATTATTCTGCAGCAAAGGCAGCGATTTTAAGGTTAACAGAAAGTCTACGTTTGGAACTTCGCCCATTCAATATACATGTCTCATCTCTTTCTCCTGGTGATATAAATACAATGTTTGATGCCAATACTGCTATTTTACATAATCCAAACATAACATTTAAATCAGATGATATATTAAAGATGAAAGAAGCAATCCCCCTAGAACAAGACTCCCCATATTATTCTCAGGGTCAAATTACTTGGAATACTATAATTCAAAATCTGATAGTAGCCCCACCTCCACTAGTTATCTCTAAAAAAATTGAAAAAATCATCAAATCAAAAAAACCAAAAGTCCACTATCGTGCTGGGCCGCGTTTACAAACAATGGGTGTTCCCCTAATAAAAAGATTGTTGCCAGAGAATCTCTCAACACGAATAGTTGCGATGTTTTACGGTCTTTAAAAAGGAGCTTTTAGAAATGGCTGAATTGTTAAATAAACAGGATAAGTATGTTGCATATGGGGAAATCGTAGGAGCCTTACTGATAACAGGATTTTGGATCGGTTGGTTCTTAGATATCCTAAAATCGTTTTCCCCAGAGCATGCACTATATGAGGTTTATATGGCGTTCGAATCATCCTTCCCACTCCCTGACGCTTGGATTGTTGTATTATTACTTATTTCCGCTTATGGCATCCTCAAAGAAAAGTCATATGGAACCTTCTTTGCAGCTGCTGCAGGAGGAGCACTGGTCTTTTTAGGATTAATTGATATTTCCTTTAACATACAGCAAGGGGTTTACCAACACGATCTGCTTGCTATTCCTATCAATTTAGCAGCAACGATAGGTGGTACATTTCTACTTTTGTGGTTTGGACGTTACCACTTCCTGATTAAATAAGATAAATATATTAGAATAATTGTACTCCTTTAGATATCATTATGTCATTTCCGATGAAAATTGTGATGATTGGTGATCCCAAAAAACCAGATCTCCTTGAATACTATGGGGAGGTATTTAGAGGTGATTTCAAGCTAATAGAGGGACCTGAATTCGTTTTCAAAGTGATGAACGTAGGAGGAAATACCATTAATTTTCAAGTATGGCAACTTGCCGAGGATCCGAGCTTTAAAACAGAACGAAGCAGGTATTATTATGGTGCCCTAGGAGCAATAATAGTATTTGATGTTACTAAACTAGAAAGCTATAGAGCAATTCCATCATGGCTAGAGGAAATTTGGGCGTATAATGGTAAGGGAAAGATGATTCCGATTGTAATAGTAGGGATCAATATTCACAAGAGAGCAGAAGTTAGTGCCTCCATTTCTGACGAAGGGGTCGAAGCCTTCACTGAAGAATTACGTAGAAAAAACAAGGCCCCCATCAATTACGTTCCAGTTGACAAACATACAGGAGAGAATGTCTCCCAAATCTGGGAGAGCTTAGGTAAATGGTATATCGACTATTTACAACAATTTGAATAGTTAGGATCGAAAGACAGTTAGAAGTTCCTCACATCTCTCTATGATCGCTTGACAAAATTTCATTACAGAATAACAATCATCTATACAACCCATTTCAATTGGAGTGTGATTATTCTTAGTAGCGGTAAGAACAGGAATGGTCGGAACTCCATAACCAAATGTTCTCACATTGATTGCATCAGTTGATCCAATGTTCCATACTTCAGTCTGAATTGGTATTTGATGCTTTCTAGCGAGGGCAAGAAGAAAGTCCCGAACATGGGGAGGTAAAATCGTAGATCGATCGGATAATGTAATTACTGGTCCTTGCCCCATAGTAACTGGGTGCGCGTCATACGTGACATCCAACACTAAGGCCAAATCAGGTTTGACCATGCTTGTTGCAGTTTTAGCACCTCGGGCACCAACTTCTTCCTCAACAGTCGCGGCTAAATAGACATCACTAGGAGGAGGGTCTTTCTTAAACTGTTCAGCCAAAAGAAGAAGTTCAAAAATTCCTAGCCTATTATCCAAACGTGGAGAACAAATAATGTTTTTTGAGGGATCACCAACTAAAAATGGATCTGTGTGAAAATGAACAGGATCACCAGCGAGAATACCCAACTCTGTTATTTCTCTTGGAGATTGAACCCCAATGTCAATCGTAAATGAGGACTCTTTCTTGTCATCACTTTTTGCATACATTAACCCATGAACATCCCCCTTATTTGTTGTAATAATTACAGGCTGAAGGTGACATGAATCAACGCTTCGATAACCGAAGTTGAGACACTTAATCTGTCCAGCTGATATACTATGGACTATGAACCCACAGGTATCCATATGAGCTGCAATTAACAATTTCCTCCCTTGGGACTCTGTTCCTCTAATTTTACAAATAATTGAACCTAAGTTATCTTGGGAGATTTCCCCGTAGTTTCTCAATTTTTCCAATAAAAATGCGCGGATGGGGGATTCAAACCCACTTTGACCCGGAATTCTTAAACATTTCACCAAAATTTCATTAATCTGACTTGTCATTATATTCACCATAAAATGAATTAAGTATTCAAACTTGAAAGAGTAGATACCAATTAATTTCCTCTTTCTTTAAAAACAATGTTTTTTCCCGATAAGACATGATTGGTTTAAATCCCAATTCATTCATAGTGGTTTTGTACCAATTATATGAAAAACTACTCCACCACATTTTTGTGCCAAACCACTCATTTATCGATCCCTCATCAGCTGTTTCTGGAACTGAAAAGAGAAGTGGAGCATTTGGTCTAAGAATTCTTTTTATTTCGAGAAATAAGTCAAAATGAAGTTGTCGTGGGAGATGAAAGATGGAATGCAGAGCAATAATCCCACCATACTGATCTTCACTGCTCTGTTGACAAAATTCCAACATTTCTGCAACTCTGAACTGAACATACTTACTTGAAAATTGATTTGTCGCTAGTGTAATCTGAGATTTTGCCAAATCAATCCCAAGATAGGATTTATTTGTTTGTACGAATTTTTGTGCAATGGGATAACCTGAACCACATCCAAGGTCTAATACAGTCCCCACGAGTATTGAAAACCATTCATTAAAGATCTCCATGTTTAAAATGGTTAAATCCTTTTCCCTCCTATACTTTTCCGCTATATTTTCATAACTTTTCTTAACTAATCCAATTTCGTCCATATTTTGATCTCCAAAAGATTAGTGGTTCAAAAAGAATACTTGAAACAAAAAAATTACCCATTTTGGACTTTTATTAACCGTAATAGAATACTCCATTCAATGTAAAAGGATAGCTTCTTAACTTAATGGATCTTTTTACTTTCTACGTGATGAATATGACTCGATCCTCGATGTTCCTATTAAAAAGAATGATTTATTGTACATTTATTGGACTTACTCTTTTATTCGTCATAATACCAGTTCTAAGTTTTTCTCCTAGTGATAACCATGTTCAGCTCCAACAAGACCAACCAGAAGAAGTAGCTATTACTTAGGTAAATATAACTTTAACAGATACGACTACCACTTATAAACGTATAACTAATGTTCCAAATCCAGAGGAAGAACCAGGTATTAGAAGATATTTTGCTATTGCTAAGTTAACGACGCATTCGGATATTTTTTTAAGATTCAATGTTGAATATTCCACCACTGATTGGAATGACAGCTTTGAACTTTTCAAGAATTCGTCATTAGTGGATGATTTTAAGAATTATCAGGCTTTGAAACAGTTAATACCTTTCAATATCTCAACATTGGAAATAGAAGTAAGTTCACTAGAATTACACCATGAAAATTTTAGTGAAACAGAAGAATTCTTTGTCATTGAACAAATGATGGTTCTTCGTCAAACAACAACATTTCTTCTCGCATTACCAGAACCATTCATGTTTGACCTAAATAAACTGGAGCTTGGTCAGCTTTCGGATTTTCACTTTGAAAGTGAATATTCTAGCGATGAAGAAAGTGATCATCGTCACGTCCATGAGGAAGTTCGGATAAAAGCCCCTGGTACCGTGCTTGATTATATTCCCAGTGCCCAAGGTTATTCAGGATTCGTCTATTTAACACGTAATCCTGAGAATCCTGAACCAGTTCCGAGATACCAACGGTATTTCGCTGATAGCTCTCAAGAAATTCACCTTTCAATAAAACTTCCCGTCCGACAAACGATTTCTTTTGACTTTGATTCTGTCTATGAAACCAAGGTTAGTGATGGAGAGAGAGACAATTCAAAGGAAGGTAACATTGCGACATTTGTGTTTGCTTCTGATAGCTATCTTCCCCATTATATTAAACTTAGTTCATATACTGAATTTTTTGCACAGTTTACTTTAACAGACTACTTATCAATAGGTGTTTCGGGACTTATCGGAATATTTACAGTGGTAAAAGGAATTCCTTATTATTTCAGACGTAGATCCTTCAATAATTTCAAAAAATCACTTCATGGAGCAGTCGAAGAGAAAGATATCACGAAATTTGAAAGTCTCCAAGAAAAAGCATTAAACGATTTTATGCAAGGCAAATTATCTGCTAGTCAGGTTGAAGAGGTTCGATCAGTAATACAATTACTTAAGAGATACATGGGTACAACACCTACAACCCCTACAACACCTAAGAAACAGGATACACCATCGTTGGAGGAATTGCTTGGTGAGTGATCTTATCTAGGAGGAAAATCGTCTACTCCCAAGTTGTTCTCTGAATTAAGGAGGACTTGTCGAATCAGCTGTGGCAAGCTCTGGAACAACACTCGGTGTCCAAGTGACTTCTTGATGCTTGAAATATGTGTTGTATAAGTTAGCATACTCGCCCTCTTGTCCTAAGAGATTGTTATGAGTTCCTTCTTCGATGATCTTCCCTTGATCGAGGACAATAATGCGATCAACATTCTTTACAGTGCTGAGACGGTGAGCAATGACTATAGAAGTCCGTCCTTTCATCAATTCTTCAAGGGATTCTTGAATCATACTCTCTGTATACGCATCAACTGAGGAGGTTGCTTCATCCAATATTAGAATTCCCGGATCTGCAAGCAGCGCACGAGCAAAACTAACAAGTTGTCTTTGACCAGTACTGAGAAGAGATCCTCCTTCTCCGACTTGTGTCTGAATTCCATCTTTTAAATATTCTAATATCTCGTCAACTCTGGAAATTCTCATAGCACGCTGTAGATCTTCCTCAGTGGCATCTTTTCTACCGTATGTGATGTTCTCTTCAATCGTACCGTTGAAAAGGAAAGGTGTCTGCAACACAATCCCGAGATGTTTGCGATATGATTTGAGCTTAATATCTCGGATATTTATATCATCAACCAGGATTTTTCCCTCTTGAAATTCATAAAAACGAGTTAAAATCGAGATGATGGAAGTTTTTCCTGCACCAGTGTGGCCAACAATTGCTAGTTTCTCTCCTGGTTTTATAGTTAAAGAGAAATCTCTTAAAACTGGCGCGTCAGCAACATACTCAAAATTTACATTTTGAAACTTAATTTGTCCCTCAATTTGATCAACCTCAACGTCACCTAGATCTTGTACTTCGGGCTCTGCGTCAATAACTTGAAGGATACGTTCATATCCAGCAAAACCTGCCTGAATTTGTGCATAGAAGTTTACCAATTGCTGGACAGGGAAAAAGAAACGAGTAAGATAAGTTAGGAAAAGAAATAATATCCCAGGTGTGGCAAAACCCAATTCCAGTATAACGCCTTGTCCCCCAAAGAATAGGATCAGAACTGTACCCATGGCTGAAACAAAGTCCACGAAAGGGAAGAACATATTCATTGATACAGTGCGTCGAATACCTGCTACATAATGTCGCTGATTCACTTTTTTGAAATCTTCCAGACTTTCAGTCTCGACTCCAAAGCTTTTACTGACCTGAATGCCGCTAACTGATTCAGCCATCGACGCATTTACCTCAGCATGCGCCCTTCGAAATGACATGTTGGTTATCCGGGCAATTTTGCGAAAAGCATAACTTGCGATTAATAAAACTGGGACAACGGACGCGGTTAATAATGCTAAAGGTAGATTGATGAATGCCAGAATGACAAAAATGAGAATTAAGATAAGAACCTGGCCTGCTACAGTCATCACAATGGAAACAGCATTACCGTAATCAGAAGCATCGCTTGAAACTCGTGAATTGAGCCTCCCACTTCGGTGCTGATCAAAAAATTTCATATCTTGTTTCTGAAGAGCCGCGAAGATGTCTCCTCGTAAGGTCACCATGAAATCAGGTACCAGGTTTGCAAACTGGAGGTTGATAATATAGTCGGTTACCCATGAAAACACATATAAGAGGAGATAGCTGACACCTCCGCCAAACAATATCAGAAGAAAAATATCTGCTGTCTGAGGGTTTTGTAATGTATCGATTAAATTAGCAAATATCATAGGAGTGATCAAGCTTATGATAGTCGCAACAATCATTGTTATTGTACAAACTAAGACTGGCCGTTTGTATGGAGCTAGACGTGACAGGCTGCGTTTTATTAATTCCCAATCCGAGTATTTTCGTTCTTGATCTTTTGCATCAATGCCATGAAAAATCCAGCCCATTTAAGAACCTCCTATTGGTGTTATCCCCGAAGCTTTTTCAACTTGCAGAGGAGGAAGGTCAACGTTTTTACCAAAAATACGTCGATAATCTGGTGAAGTATAGATTAATTTAGAATGATGGCCCTTCGCTACAATTTTTCCCCCTTTGATAACTAAAACACAATCAGCTTGACGGATACTTGACAATCTATGCGTTGTGATAAACATCGTTCTCCCCTGACTCAACGCATCAATAGCTTTTACGATTTTTTCCTCAGTTTCCGAATCTACTGAGCTAGTCGAATCGTCCAAGATTAATATTTTGGGATCCGTCAAAAAAGTTCTCGCTAAAGCGATTCTCTGTCTTTGGCCTCCTGATAACTGGCTACCTCCTTCACCCACATATGTATCATAACCCTTGGGGAATTTTAAAATAAAATCATGAGCTTGGGCTAATCGGGCAGCATGTTCAATGTCTGCTTGACTTGCATCTCTTACACCAAAAGCAATATTCTCCCTGATGGAACGAGGAAAGAGGTAAATATCTTGCTCGATCCGACCAAAGCTTTTCCTTAAAGACTCAAGAGAATATTCCGTAATATCTGTTCCCTCTATTATAATCCGTCCATCGAAATCATAGAGTCTAAGTAATAAGTTTGTAAGGGAGGATTTTCCTGATCCAGTAGGCCCTACAATTGCAATGGTTTGACCTGGAGCGACTGTAAAACTAATATCATCTAAAACAGGTTTCTTCGATGTTGGATATTTGAATGATATATTTTCAAACCGAATCACTCCTGGAAGATGAGAGGGAAATTCTTTCTTCTCAAGTTCACTCTCTTCTCCTTCCTCACGGACTTCCATTGCGTGAATTCTCCGTGCACCCGCTAATCCAGCATTGAAGATTGTGACAGCAAAACTAATCACATAAGTGGGAACCAATAAACTAATTAATAAACCGTTGTACGCAATAAGACCCCCAATTGTTAACCGATCAAGAACAATTATCAAGTATGATCCCGCTAATACAGAAAAACCAATAGCTGCAAACAAAACAAGGGTAGGAAAATAACGAGCTTGAAGTATCTGCTGTCGATACCAAGTATCTCGAAAATCAACTACGTATTTCATGAATTTTTCTCGCTCATATGACTCTTCAGCAAATGCACGAACAACTTCAGCTCCGGTAATATTGTCTTGTACGGCAGTAGCAATCGCACCCCACTTCCTCATGAAAGTGTAACTAATAGGAGCCATTTTTCGATTGTAGCTCTGGATAGTCCAGATATAAGCGATAAAAAAGGGGATTGAAATAATGAGTAACTCAATCGAATTGAGTACTTCAATTATCAAGAACGCGGAAAAGATAATCGAGATAAATACATTGGACATCATACTAAGACCTGGACTGATCATCCCCCCTACTTGACCCAAATCATTTGTGGCAAGAGCCATCAGTTCACCTGTCCGAACAGAATCGTGGAATTTCAATGGTTTGTTCTGCATTGAATCAAAAAATTCTTCTCTAATCCGTCTTTGAGCAGTCCATGATAACCAATCATTGACAATGGTGGTGACTACACCAATTAAAAGTCGAAATACCCCCAAAACAAAGAGCATAAGTACAAATTCCCCTAGGAGAGAAAATTGTTCATCAGAACTAAACAAATTATCTTTGTCGATAATCGCAATATCGATCGCCTGCCCTAGAATGACAGGAATGAGGAGGCGTGTAAATATTACGACTGCAGTTCCTAAAACTACGAGAATAATTATTATCGGATTAGCAGTTAAGTGACCTAAAAACCAACGTGGAAAGGAAGGTTGCGATTTTCGGATTGAAGCAGCACTTTGTGACATAAATAGAATTATGCCTTTTCTACTTAAAAGTAAGTTGTTTTTGGCAAGGAAGTCATAGAAAAGGAAAATTTAACGCTCATTAATCATAATTTTTTCAGCCGAAGACATGGAATGATGGAATTTTAATCCAATTTACTTGAATTATGAGAAAAACTATCACCTTCAGAAATTTTGAACTTTTACAAGAAAAGTCAGCAAAGACACAAGAAATCACGATTTTAGAGAAAGCTTTCTTTGATTGACGTGTAACGATGTTTTATATTTCTCGATTCAAACGTGATCTATATTATCACAGAACTGATTACAAGGACAAAAAAAGATTCCTCGTTTTTTGGATATAAAACAGGGAATGAATTAACAAGTATAGTGGAAAATGGGCCAAAGACCTTCTCTATTACTTTACCAGCTTCTGTATCTTTAAAAAGTTGCACTAAGTAGGAATATCCTGTCATGGTAGAAGAGAAAAAAGAATTTATTTATGTACAGAATGCTAAGGTCCATAATCTTCGGAATTTAACAGTAAGCATACCTCGAAATCAATTGGTAGTGATCACAGGAGTTAGTGGATCAGGTAAATCCAGTCTAGCATTCGATGTAATTTTCGCGGAGGGGCAGCGTCGCTATGTGGAATCTTTGAGTGCTTATGCACGACAGTTCTTAGAACGAATGCAGAAACCAGATGTAGAACTAATTGAGGGACTTAGTCCTGCAGTTAGTATCGAACAAAAAACGACTAGTAAGAATCCACGATCCACTGTTGGAACACAGACAGAGATTTTTGATTATTTACGATTATTATTTGCTAATATTGGTATCCCTCACTGTACTTCATGTGGTAAGGAGTTGCGGATCCAAACTCCTCAATCAATTGTCAGAACTATACTAACATGGGAGGAAGGAACACGAATTAAAGTTTTAGCTCCTATCATCCGTGGTAAAAAGGGTACCCATCATACTCAATGGGATCGCTTGAGTGAAATGGGATTTGTACGGGTAAGGGTTGATGAAATCGAATATGAGCTCGCGGATCCGCCCAAACTCGATCGTTACAAACTTCATACTATCGAAGCTATTGTAGATCGTCTTATTTTAAAAGCCTCGATTAAAAAGCGATTAATTGAGGCAATAGAACAAGCTCTTGACTTAGGGGACGGAGTAGTCGTAATATCTCGTATTAACTCAGAAAAATCAGACAAAGGTAAAGATTTCTTTTTTAGTGAAAATTATGCATGTCCTGATTGTGAACTCTCCTATGAGGAGTTAAAACCACGGAACTTCAGCTTTAATTCACCATGGGGGTCATGCCCAGAGTGTCAGGGGTTAGGTACGACACTTCGCATTGATCCAGAATTAATAATTACAGACACAAGTCTATCCTATCGAGAGGGAGCTATTATGAATAAACCCTTAACACCTGGCACATGGCGGTACTCTTATTATACTTCATTAGCCAAAGTGTGGGATGATTTTTCAGTAGATACCCCATTTAAGGATTTACCATCGGAAGTCATTGACAGATTACTCTATGGGTCAGAACAGGCAATGAATGTTGTGTTCGAGTCAGAAAGAAGCCGATGGGAGTCCAAAAGACATCGTCATGAAGGTATTATAAATAGCATACGCCGAAGATATCGTGAAACGAAAAGTGAAAGTGCTCGTGCCTATTATGAACAATTCATGAGAAAGAGATTTTGTGAATCGTGTAATGGAAAACGCTTAAAACCCGAATCACTTGCAGTTACTATCTTAGGTCAGAGCATTATCGACGTTTCAGAAATGACAGTTGACCAATGTCTAACATGGATCAGAGACTTACGTCCACGATTGTCTGAAACTCATACAAAAATAGCTACAAACATCCTACGAGAGATTGAGTCACGACTAGATTTTCTTATTTCGGTTGGATTGCCATATTTAACCTTAGTTAGAACCTCTATGACTTTATCGGGTGGGGAATCACAAAGAATTCGGCTAGCAACACAGATTGGATCAGCTTTAGTCGGTGTTACTTATGTTTTAGATGAACCCTCTATTGGACTCCACGCTCGTGATCAAGGAAAGTTGTTGGAATCCTTAAAGAATCTTAAAGCTATAGGAAATACGGTATTGGCTGTGGAGCACGATCATCAAACAATTTTGGCAGCAGACCACGTTATAGACTTAGGACCTGGTCCTGGTATCCATGGCGGGACATTGGTAGTTCAAGGATCACCTGAGGATATAATGAACTGCACTACATCCACTACTGGCGCCTACCTCTCGGGGAAGAAACAGATAAAGATCCCAGAGAACCGTAAAATTGGAAATGGAGAAAGTATCAAGATAATTGGCGCTACAGCCAACAACTTGAAAAATATTGATGCAGATTTTCCACTTGGCCGCTTCATCTGTATTACAGGTGTCTCAGGTTCGGGAAAATCCACCTTAATGAATGATACTCTTTATCCAGGACTCATGAAATACCTTCACAGATCACGGGATAAGGTAGGAGCACATAAAAAGTTTGAAGGATTGGAACATGTTGATAAGGTCATCAATATTGACCAAAGCCCTATCGGAAGAACCCCCCGTAGTAACCCAGCAACTTACACTGGTGTTTGGGATCATATAAGAGCACTATTTACCTTAACTAAGGAGGCAAAAGTACGAGGATATAAGCAGGGACGCTTTAGTTTCAATGTTAAGGGAGGACGATGTGAGGCATGCAGAGGAGGAGGACAGATTAAAATTGAACTATCATTCCTTCCAGATGTTTGGATCACTTGTGATGATTGTAAAGGGAAACGCTATAATTCTGAAACGCTGGAGATTCGTTATAAAGGAAAAACCATCGCTGATATCTTAAATATGACAGTTGAAGAAGCTTTGGAGTTTTTTACAAATATCCCCAAAATTAAACACAAATTACAAACTATCGTTGACGTTGGTTTGAGTTATATCCAATTAGGCCAACCTGCAACAACTTTATCAGGAGGCGAGGCACAACGAGTCAAATTATCAAAGGAACTTTCAAAACGATCAACGGGAAAAACATTTTACATTCTTGATGAACCAACTACAGGTCTTTCAACGCATGATATCTCTTATCTCTTATCGGTTCTTCAAAGGCTTGTTAAAGAAGGTAATACAGTAGTAGTAATAGAACATAATCTAGATGTTATCAAAACTGCTGACTGGATCATCGAATTAGGACCTGAAGGTGGTGATAAAGGAGGACAAGTACTTGCTACAGGAACACCCGAGGATATTTCTCAAATTGAATGTCCTACAGGTGCTTATTTACAAGAGATTTTCCAATTGGCCAGATCTATAACAGCAACGAAGCCCAAACAGCGAATTAACACATAAAAACATAATAGAAATAGGGTCTATCACTGCAAAAAATACTTTAGAACACTGTATCTTTATTTTCTCCCCATTTTTGAACTTAACTCAAATCTATTGTGGTCAAGCTTTAATATCCAGATTTTTAAGGAATAAAACCATAAAGCGTTTTATGGTTCATTTAACTTTACTCACCTCCAAAGAGCAAGAGATGATACATATTACGGCATTAAATGTCTTGAAATCAGTTGGTTGTGAAATTCAGGATAAAAGATGGCTTAATGAACTCGTTTTAAACTAAAACAATTAGTTTAACGTTGGTTTAATTTACAAATACGTTTTCTTAAACAGAATCTATTTAAGAAATTTATAATAAGTCATAAGTAGATAGCAGAATTAAAATAAGTGTCTTGGTTACTTGCAATCCCTATTAGCAAGTAAATAATCAATAACGAGAATAATACTCGGGTGTGGAAGAATTCAACAACAATTTTCTTTCAAAGGACATGTCTTACTTTAATTTACGCTTTTATGAAAATAAAACAATATAGAAGGTAAATAAAATGAAAAAAAACAATATGAAAGCAAATTATAATGGAGCAGCATTCTTTGGTTCAATTTTTACATCACTTTTTACACCAATAAAAAAAGTAGACCGTTCAAAGTTGGAGAAAGATGATCCAATAAATTCACGGAGAGCCTATTAGGCTCTCAAAAACTGATTATTTTGACTATTTTTAGGTACAATACCTAATTTTGGAATTTAATGAGCAAAAAATCATTCAATTTTGTCTATAATTTCCGAACCTGTTTCATCTTGGCATCAAATTGAGCTTGCCAAGCAGGGTAATCATGTGGATTATCAGGATAATTGGCAAATAATTCTTCAAAGAATTGTGCTCCTTTAACAATTTTCGAGAGTTGGAAGAGTATACCATAACGGGGAAAAGCTTTGATAGCAATTTTCAAAGTAGCGAAGAACCCCAACTCTTTACCCGCGTGTAGATCAATGAACTGATCTTGGTTCAAAATTTTCCGCCTTAGAAGGAACTCAACACCTTTGACTCTGATGTGACGTAATGCAGCCGTGAATAATTGGACTTTGGTATGACTAAGACCGAAATGTTTCATTACATTTACATTATATTGCCACAGCTTTTGCTCAGAAACATCGTTTGCCTCTATTGCTTCTGCTGCTGCTTTTCCTGCATAATAACCAGCAGTTAGGGCTGGTCCATGTCCCTCTGCTGATAAAGGATTCACATGAAACGCGGCATCACCAGCAGTTAGGAACCCTGAAGCAACGGCATTTGTTAGGGGATAACGAGTAGGTATAGTGTATCCTCCCTTATCTTCTACCTCGTACGAACCTGGGGAATAATAATATTTATGTAAAACCTCCTGAAAACACTCTTTCATTCCTTTCAATCTAGGTTCAAGAAACCAACCAATACCAACATTGAGTCTCTTAGGACCTTTGGTAAAGACCCAAAAATAGCCAGGCTCTGGGATTTCCTCGCGATAGATCAAGAAAATCTTGTTCTGATAAGGATGATCTTCTTCTTTTAATCGGATAATCTCACGATAAGAGACTGCAACATCCCGTTTCTCCATCGAGTACTCAAGAAGTGGAAAGTCGTCGGGGGGAAGAGTGCGTCGAATTTGAAAATTTCTTCCTGAGCAATCAATAGAAATCCTAGCATAAATTTCATACGTTTCTTTTGTATTCTTGTCTTCAACTACTACTCCTTTCACGACACCCTCATCGACTATTGCCCTTTTCGCCTTAGTTTCCGGCCGTACTTCAACACCATATTCTTCTGCTGTCTTTAGGAGTCGTTGACCATAAGGATGTCGGTTCAAGACATATCCATCCCCTTGAATTGGAAATTCAGCTTTACCTGTTTTAAATATCAAATGCTCAACGTTATCAGCAACTTCATCGCCAGAGGGTTTCTCAATCCCCAGCTTTTCCTCCAAAAACGTTGCAGGTGCTAAGTTTAAGGCGTCACCACAGGTTTTTTTTCCAATCGCCTCATATGGTTTAGCATCTATCAAAATCACTTTACTACCTAATTTGGCAGCTGCTAGAGCGGAGATTACACCTGCAGGGCCTCCGCCAACAACCAAAACCTCGGTTTCAACCATAAATATCCCTTACCAAGTATGAGGAGGCAATAACTATCGAGTTAAAAAATCAGTCCTCAAACATTCTCGAAGAAGGTTCAACAAAAGCTCAATAATTCACTCGTTTGCAACAACTTTTCGATTTATTTCGGATTAAACTTTTTCTTCAAACGTTTTCTCTTCAATGGGACAAGAATCACCATCATCAGCAAAAATACTCCTAATCCCCAAGATGATGCTGCTGAAGGATAAGTGATAACACTGACTGCCTTTTCAAGTTGGATCAGTTCTTGGAATGCCAACAGAATTTGTATTTGATCTAGAAGATACTGGTTATTTTGATCTGTTGAAGATGAATAGAATCCAATTGTTGGAGCTTTGAATTTTTTGATTAGTTCAAGAGCGACATTCTTACTATATTGAAGATACTCAAAAATAACATTACACCGAATAATAAGACTCTGATCTCCTGCTAGAATTTCATCCGATTTCACTTGGTTCAGAAAATCATATGTTGAATTACAACTACCTTCTTGTTCTAGAAAATTACGAATGAATATATCTAGGCGAGTGATAAGAGGAGAAGCGGAAAAACCGACATCTAACGCTTCATCAAATTGGTCAAGCGCGAGAATGAGCTCGCCATGATGTTTACAATGGTATATATGGGAAATCCAGGTTAGATTGGCATCAAACGTTTCAGGAATTCCGTTAGTAATATTTGTTAATTGATCAAGAGTTTCTAGCACATTTTTTCCATAATAACGAATAGTACTTAAATTTAAAAGTTCAGGAAAACTTGCTACTTTTGTTAGCAATTGGATGAAGTAAATATGATCACTTGCGAGTCGTAAAGAATCATTTGGTAAGGAACTTAACGTATTTGTAAAGTTGTCAAATCCAGTTTGGATCTTTCCCCATAATAAACGACAAGAATTTTGAAAAATCTCGAGGTTGAACGAGTCTAAGGGTATTTCTTCGGGAGTATAGACCAAAAAACTTCTCAACGCTTTGATTTGAATTGAATACTCTTCTATGTCAATAGTAGATTCATTCCAATATGGAAATTTGTCAAAAAGCAATTCTTTTCCAAGATCCCACCACTCAGAGCCGCTTTCAAATTGGTGTAAATACCAAATCAAGTCAAAAAGTTCTTCAGAGGAGATTGACCGAGAAGTATTGATAGAACCATCTATCATTACAGGGTTGATTGTTGAGTGGTTCTCGGAAATCATTTCATTGATAATTGATTCTAAATCTTGGAGGAGTAGAACAATGTCCTTCTCATCGTATTCTGGTTGATGATTATTGTTTCCATTGTTGTTTTCTGTATTGGTACTTATAAGGGAAAGAATAGATAGTAAACCAGAAGAGATTACCACCAAGAATACGATACTAAAAACAATTTTGACTCGATTATTCTTAGGTTTGAAAATAAGAGGGGGCTTTCCTCTCTCCATTTGAGAAAGAGATTTTCGACAATGTTTAATATAATCTTCAAGTTCTTCTTCAGAAGGTCCCTCGAATCCTTTTTGACCAAGAACTTCACTCATTTAGCATCCACTTCATTCATTTTTCAATTCTAATAGATTATCACAAAATTTTTCGATGTCTTTCGAGAAAGGGTGCTCCTTTTCTTCAAGAACATAAATTCTCTCTGTTACAAAAGGTATTCTCCGAAAAGAGTATATGGGATTTATTTTTATTGAACTGGAATTATTTTCTAGACTATCCCAAATTGCCTGAATATTCTCCTCGGCTACTCTGACATCTTGTGAATTTGGTTCAAAAGCGATATCTTGTTGATGCTCTATTTGGTTCATGATCGCAAAAAAATTGGCTCCTTCTAACTTAGAGTAGCACTCAGACATCAATAAACTCAATCCGTTAATTTCGGATTTAACTGGCCTAGTTACAATCATTATTTTATCTGAGACAACCAGTGCATCGAGTGACCGAAAAGTGATACCGGGCATACAGTCCACAATTAAGAAATCATAATCTTGGGAATTGCAATACCGAATAAATTCGAATAGCTTGGCAAGAATTCGTCCTTCTCCATGTTGAGTCAATTTTGTGCGAATTTTTGCTTGTTTTTGAAGAATCTCAACATCAGAGAAAACGCAATGAAAATTAGCAGTATTAGTTGGAGCTATAACATCTTTTGGTTCAACATTTCCAACAAGAAACTCTGTTAAAGATTTTTTGCCTGATCCTTCAACCAAAGAATTTGGAGGTAAATATGACTGGAGAGAGGGAGCCCGAAGATCAAAGTCCATAAGACAAACTTTCTTGTTGAGAGATGCCAACCTAACGGCAGTATTAACCGAAAGAAGAGTCTTTCCGACACCTCCGCGATAACTGTGAAAAGCAATTGTCTCCATTTATTCATCAACTCCCAAAATTTTATACAGTACTTCAGTTGCCTTGCTATCAGGAGTAACCTTCACCCGCTTCTTTAGAACAAATCCATTGTCCGCTAAATAATTTAGGTAACGAGATTCTAATCCCCTACTACGACCAGTCTCAACAGCAATGTCAGTACTCGTAACCCAGTCTTCCTTCTTTTGAATTGCTTTGTACGTAGTAAATAACCCTGGTCGGGATTCCTGGAGATCTAATACTTCTAAACTCGAAGGCATGGCTGATTTTTCTACCTTTTGTAAGGTAGAACCTTCTGAATCTCCAATTGTGGTAACATTCTGTAAAAAATTATTCATAAGTGACATTGAGTCTTCAATCGTAGATAATTGCAGAGAGATTTTCTTGATTGCCTCCAGAATCTCTGTCAGAACTTTATTTTCAGCCATTTTTACCTAATATAATATATGATTTTTTTGACTTATATACGTTGCGCAATGTTGCGCAATGTTTAAAAACGTGTTGATCACTGATAATAAACGATGATATTTGTTGATCTATGTTGATTGAACAAATGATTCATATTATTAGGTGATTTAAGTATGAGAAAACGATTAACAACCAAATTTAGTTTGTTAGTTTTATTTGTTATTGCAATTCAAGGATTTTTTTATGTTTCTAACTCCTTGGGTTATAATAATGCAAATACTATGATAACGACATCCGATGTGAAGTCATCCGAAGATTTAGTAATCAATATCAATCAAAATGCTTCAGGAATCGGTCTTACTTCAGCCATTGAATTCAGCATAACCCTGTATAATAATGGATCAGACTCAATGCAAAATATCGAGGCCAATGTTAACACCACAGCTTCGAATGTGGAACTCAGTCTAAATACTGATTATCAGTTCTCCAACTTAAATGTGGAGCAGCTCGTCTCTTTCAATGTCACACTTAGTGTAACTGAGTCAGATATTAATAGAGGAGTAGATCTTGTCCTGATAGTAGACGCTTCAGGGAGTATGGGGGAAGAAATAGCCTCTGTCCAAACAGAATTGACCGATTTAATCACTACTCTAACTGCTGAAATACCTGATCTTCGAATAGGGATTATTGTATATGGTTGGTCAAAATTTTCTGAATATCCCATGTCATCATCTAAAAATTATATCCCTCTAACAACTGATTTCAATACAATAAAAGACTTCATTGAATCCTTATATTCTAGTGGAGGAACAGAACCATGGGGTGATGCCCTCTATTATGCTAACACCTGGGATTGGCGACAAGAGGCCCATAAACTGGTAATTGTGATTGGTGACGAAGATTGTGACCCTGGAAATGTGGTAGGTAAGGATCATCAGAGTTCGTGGTATAATGGATCAGAATTAACCTCAGTTGTTACTGAACTAAAAGAAAAAGGTGTTATAATCAGTACGGTTGTATGTGAGAATCCTGATGCTTTCGTAGAGAATCAGTTTCGATGGATTGCAAACTACACTGGAGGAAAGTCAGTTTATCTACCAGATCTTGAACGAGGAAGAGATCCAGTAACTTTACCGAAATTAATACAAGAATGGACATTGGAACTTTCTAGAGAGTATTCCAATTGGCTAATTGTAGAAGCAACATGGTCCAATGAAAATGGAGATCTATTAGGGACGATCACACGAGCTCACTATTGGATGGATTTTTCAGCTCCATCTGTCATTTATTATGATAAGGTTATTCCAAAAGGATCTGAACTATACGATGTTCAGTTATTTGCAGAAGTACGTGATTTCTCAGCAATAAGTAATGTCGTTATCTATCATAATGCTTATGGTAGTTGGACAGTTGATGTACTGGATTATGATAACACAACCTCACTTTATTCTGTGAGCTTCCATAATCTGCAAGAAGGTTATAATCTATCTTTCTTCTTTGAGGCTACAGACAGTCTTGGGAATTCAGGTGTAACTACCGAATTTTGGTTCGATGTGGGTATTCAATCAAGAATCCTTGGTGAAAAAACAGTTGTTCAAATTACGGGCGGAGAATCACTCGTTTCATTATTCTCTTCGCCATCAAATATGACTACTTTCTTATGGTTCTCGTGTCCACAGGAGTTGATAACTGACATTGTTGTTGATCTGTCTATCCAAGATGAGGATAAAAACAGCAAAATACCGGTGAGTAACGATATTGTAACAAACCAAGGTGAAACATCTCAATTTTGTAGAATTTTAGAGTTCCCTCTACAAAAACAGCAATACTTACTGAGTTTGACAATTCCTAAATCCTATGAGAATGTTTGTCAGTTGGAATCTGTTTGGCTCTCCCCAATATCTTTGGATAATCAGTCTGTAACCTCCAACATGACTGAAATAGAAAGAACACACCTTTATCAATGGACTCTTAATGAATCAATTAATTTAGTGGTTGATTATACTCCAAGTTCAGACTTAGTTGTTGGGGGAAAAGTCTTTTACACAAATTGGACCTACATTGGTGACTTTTCTGTCACTACAGCTCTTGAACTCAAACCAGGAACATATTTCGTATTAGTTAATGCACAATTAAGAGAAGGAATGTACAGATTAATTCTCACTAATCTGGTACCTGACATCGATGATCGCTATTACGCTGTGGCATCGACTCCTGGGTTTGATATCGTATCAACTCTATTTTCGTTCGGTATTCTGTTTTTCCTATTCATTTTAAATAGGAAACGGAGGTTATGAGAATGGAGATAGATAAAATCGCAAAACTAAGACTTATTAGGGCAATCGCAGGAATAATAGTCATCGTAGGACTATTGATTTTTCTGTTTCCGCCTTCTCCCTTTTTCTTCATAAAAGTGTTTACTTCTCCAAACTCGGATCAAATGATATTAATACAACGTCACAGTAATCATTCAGATGGAATTGACATTCTTCAAAATCTGGAAATGAGAGATTTATTTGATGAAACCAAACAAATCAATTCATCTAGCAATCAGTTTCTGAATTCATCAGTTACATCTCAGTATGATTTTTGCACAATAAATCAATCCACTATTGAGCATTACAACCATTCGCTTGACAAGGATGAAAGCAAGGCACGATATTTTGGCTATACCTGGTCATTCAACAGCCAAAACCTTACAAATTTTACGCTCGAATCTTTAATTGAAAACATTGATGGTATTGATGATCCTTTATTCAATTTCGTGCCCACTATACCGACTCAATTTGATAAGCTTTGGATAATCACACAAGAGTTAAACAGTCTTAACTTGTCATCAGGATGGATCGTTTTTCAACAGCTGGAATGCGGATACTATCAAAAACAACCTTATATTAATGGTCAAGGTGAAATAATTCGACAAATCTCTGTTCTTGATTCTAGTGAAAACCTTCTTTGGATGGCTAGCTATTCTATAGGATGGATGGTTGTCGAATAATTCATGGATTCACAATTTAAAATCTCTCTCCCCTTCTTTTTTTTGCACAATTGGTTAGATTGTGGTGGAACCTAGTAGATATTAACCAACTAATTTTGCTG
>JAEOTY010000423.1 GCA_016839625.1 Candidatus Hodarchaeota archaeon | reverse complement strand
TGTGCGATTAGTGGCAGCCAGCTAAACCTGTCGGCCGAAGCCTCCATGCGTACACTGCTGCTCTATCAACGGGATCTTCTATCCCAGCACTCGTTCACTTGCTCACGGTTACTGTCGCCAGTCCCCGTGTCTTACCGATGCAAGCGAAGTGGATTCGTCTTTTCGAGGCGCGTTTCGTGCTTAGATGCATTCAGCACTTATCGCTTGGCACGTGGCGGCCGGGCGGTACCCTTCCGGATAACCCGTAGACTAGAGGCGCCGACATCCCGTTCCTCTCGTACTGAGAACGTCTTCCTCTCACAAATCCAACACGTCAGGAAGCGAATACACATTCGGATCATTCATGAGTATAAACACCTTGAATTCTTTCAGATGCTCATTCTATAGACTCTTATATTCAGTTTTCAAATCTAATATAAAAACATGCCAAATAGACAGCCGCTAATACAAATCAATTGTTATATCAACCTTCTTAATCAATTAACAAATAGCACAATTATAATTTTTTCTGAGTATCTTATTTTTTCTATCATTATTCTAAGGAAAAAGGAAAAAAATATAAAGAAATATGAAAATGTTTAATTGAGTAATAAAAGTGATATCTATGTCTGAAGCAATAATTTCCCGACAAATTCCTAATTTATTTCCAGAATACTCTCTTATTGATGTAAATAAATTGTTACCAGGGAATCTTTTAGTCGATTTTCATTTTAGAGATCAATCAGAGACAGACATATTTATCGAGATTTCTAATCACGAAATAGATCGTACAAGACTCAGTCAGATAGTTAATTTATATGCCTCGATTTCCAACATCGAACCCCCCTTAGAAAAGTTCAAACTCATGTTTATTGGCCCAGCAGTGGCAAAGTCAGTACAAAACCAGGTCAGATCCCTTCCAATTAAATTGGTCACTTATGAAGAAATCGGCATATCATCCCCTCAATTTGACCAAGCGAGATTCCCTAAAAAGCAGCAGTTATCACAAAAGGAGGCTTTCCTTGTTGCAAAGTGGGAATCGCAACAAAAGGTTACGGTCCGAGCTTCCAATGTGCAAGAAGAATTAGGATGTACGCGAAACTATGCTCATTTCCTCCTTCACAGTCTTGAACGTAATCACTGGGTCGAACGTGTAACTCGAGGACTCTATCAGTTCATTCCACTAAGTTATGGGTACCCTGATAGGATTCCCCCTACTGATCCTTTCATTATTGTCTCTAGTCTTGTTACACCCCATTATTGTAGTTATTACACTTCAAACAGTCATTATGGATTCACAACTCAAATGCCATTCACTTTATTTATTGCAACTCCCAAAAAAAAACCAGAAATTGAATGGGTAGGTGGAACCTTCAAATTTGTCACTCTCTCCAAACATAAGTTTTTTGGTTATAAACAAGAAAGAGTGTTTGATACAGAAGTTCTCATGGCGGAGCCTGAGAAATCAATTGTTGACTCATTTGACAAACCAAAGTATACCGGTGGAATAGAACAACTAGCAAGAATAACATGGCGAGCTCTTCCAAATCTTGACAAGGAAAAGCTGATTGATTACGCTCAGCGAATGAATTCCCATTCGCTAGTTCAGAGGATGGGGTTTATAATTGATTTTTTGTCGGTAGAAGGACTGGTGGAGCCCTTTCCTTTACATCTTCGAAAACAACTCATCCAGCGTGTGGGAAAAACACCTATCTATTTGGATTCGCGTAAAGAAAAAATAGGTCAATTTAGTAAGGAATGGTTGATTATTAATAATATTCCAAAAGATCAAATGCTAAGTGAAATCGAGATTCGGTGAGAGGACTGTTAGAGAAAAAGTATGCAAATTTGTATGCTAGATCTAGTGGAGTAGGTCTGAGAGAAGCAGAACGAGATATTATTCTCACTTATTTTCTTCACGTTCTATCTACTAATATTCTGTCCCAACTGGCTTTCAAAGGAGGAACCTGTTTAAAGAAAACATATTTTGGAAAAACTGGTAGATTTTCTATGGATCTTGATTTCACTAGTATTAGTATTAGTCTCGAAGAACTCCCAGATATTTTCTACGCCTTGATTCACGAGAAAATACACTATAAAATTTCTTTTAAAATTGTTGAATATAATGTAAAACCTGAATCCTACTTTGCTGTGGTAGAATATTCTCATACTTGGAACGCTGGGGATAAATTTGAGTTTCAGGTTAGTTTCCGAGAACAACCAATTTTATCCCCAATTGAAACACAGCTCGTCGTGGTGAATTATTTTAAGTACCTACAGTTTCAAAATGTTCCTATTAGATGTTTACAGAAAGAGGAGCTATTAGCTGAAAAGATAAGAGCTACATTTCAGAGAATACGCAGTCGTGATCTTTACGATTTATACCAATTTACAGAACGACCAATTAACAGAGAGTTGCTCAAAACTCTGGTGGTTTTAAAGTGTTGGAATGCAAGGGACCCCTTTGATGCCGAAAAATTGTTTGAAACAATTAGAACAGCGAAATATGATTGGGATGACCTGCAAAGACTGGTAAGAAGAGATCAGTGTCCACCCCAGGAAAAGGTAATCAGAAGAGTTCTAGAGAATTATGATTTCTTGAGAGACCTAGAAGAAGACCATTTGAAAATTGTGAAAGATTCCAAGACACATAAGAAGAAAAAACTTATCGAATCCCTTACTTCAGATATAAATAAAAAATTCAAGCTATTGGGGTGATTCAAAGAAAGGAGTGAGAGTAAAAAATTAATTGAAAAAACAAATCAGTCTTAGTTTCAAATAAAGGAAAAATAAAAGACAGATATAAGACCGAATCACTTCTACTCGAAGATTGACGCTCCTCAAGCCAACTGACGATAGGAGCTTCAATAAAAGAGAATAGAGGAAATATCCTAGTCAGGTGGGCCATTTGTAGGCGTAAAAATGTCGGAAGGGATAGATTTCAGGTAATCAACCAAAGACTTTAAACCAAATTCTTGAATTTC
>JAEOTY010000422.1 GCA_016839625.1 Candidatus Hodarchaeota archaeon | reverse complement strand
ATTCAGCACTTATCGCTTGGCGCGTGGCGGCCGGGCGGTACCCTTCCGGATAACCCGTAGACTAGAGGCGCCGATATCCCGTTCCTCTCGTACTGAGAACGTCTTCCTCTCACAAATCCAACACGTCACCTGAGGGGATATTATATCGACTTTATAAAAACTATTTAAGCTTACATAGGTTTTTAAGATGATAAACCTCTGTCATCGTTTGTTACACGATCTTCTTTTGAATTTTAGATTAAAAAATCTAATAATTGAAGGTAATGGGGTTGAAAAAGGCTTCTATCGTCATCATAATAATTACTATACTTATTCTAATTAATAATCACTCATCGCAAGAATTAGAACAAATTAAAAAGTCATCCTCAAATTTGAGAATACAACAAGTCACTCAATACACCCCACACGCGCCAATCAAAATTTCAGGGAATAACGATTTTTTCACTCAAGCTTCAAATGAAAAATGGCCTGGTGATGGGACGCAATCTAACCCCTATATCATAAACGGATTGAGGATTGAAAACTCATCAAGCATTTTGATAGAAATTCTTGACACCAATGTATATTTCCACATAAATGATAGTATAATTCAAGGAGGAGGAGATAGCGGAGGATGGGAAAATCACGGAATTCGCCTTGAGAATGTCACAAACGGGGCAATTTCCAATAATATATTCTCAAATACCCGTAATGGAATTAATTTGGACAAATGTTCAAATATTACCATTAAAAAAAATTATGCTTCAGACATTGCAGGAAATTATGGAATACATCTTGAAAACTCAGATAATAACACTATCATCAATAATAGCTTTTTTAAATTAAATATAAATGCTGATTCGGGAATTCAAATAAGTAATTCGGATCATAATAATATTTCTTTTAATACCGTGAAATCTATTGAGAATGGAATTGGGGTAAGTAATTCAAAATATAATAATATCTCGTACAATCTTATTGAAGATTGTCAAAAATATGGAATGCAGTTTTCTTCTTCTAGAAACAATACTATAATTGGTAATCAATTTTTTCGTTGTGGTATTTTCCTTTGGGGCCAGTTTCATAATCTTAATGACTATTTGCAAGATAATGTATCACATAACTATGTTAACGAAAAACCGATGATTTTCTGGATGAATAAAAAGAGTGGAACTGTACCTAGCGGTGCAGGACAGGTAATCCTAATCAATTGTTCTTCTGTTGAAATAAAAAATCAGAATCTATCAAGTACTGCTATTGGTTTATTGGCTATTCATAGCTCTGGGTTAGTTGTACAAGACAATAACTTCAATAGAAACCTTTGTCACGGAATATTCCTAATAGAATCCACGAAAAATCTGATCAAAAACAATGTCGTTTCGGATGGATGGGGTTCTGGCATTACAGCCTGGGAGTCAGATCAAAATACAGTTGAAAGAAATAGCATCACTAATAATTCTGGGCCAGGAATCCAATTGTATCGGTCTGAAACAAACAGGATCGATAACAATACGTTATCTGACAATGGATATGGCGATTCAGCTGGAGATGTTGAATTTAATCTTTATCTTTCACAGAATAATACAATCTTTAACAATATTTTTAAAAACCATGGAATAGCTTTTGGAAATTTTGGACCTTTAGAATATTATTTGCAGGCAAATGTATCTGGAAATTTAATAGAGGGCAGACCAATAATCTTCTGGCAGAATATCAATGGGAGAACGGTACCAGATAACGCAAGCCAAGTCTTTCTCATTAACTGTTCAAATATAGAAGTGACTAATCACTCCCTCTCATACATAGAAGTTGGAATTTTTACTGCTTACAGTTCTCATATACAGATACACAATAATACTATCGCAAATAGCAGGGATTATGGAATTTGCATGCTTAATTCCGAATATACTCGAATAGCTGATAATGACATTTTCATTACTGATTCTACTATAACAAGCACAAAGGGAATTTATCTCTTTGACTCCAATAACAGTATCATAGATAATAACACTGCGAAAAGTAACTATCAGTACGGTATAATAATCTCCTCATCTTTCAACAATTCAATTACTGAAAATTTCGTCTCTGATAGTGCTTGGGGAATCGCTCTTAACTCTAACAGTAGGAATAACACCGTTGCTCATAATTTCATTGAAAAAAATAGACAAAGTGGAATCCAATTGTGGTCTTCTTCAAACAACTCCTTGTGGAATAATACTTTATGGCATAATGACCACCATGGAATTAATCTTCAGTCATCATCAGATAACAACTCGATTTATAGGAATGATTTTATAGAAACCGTTGTTTATTCATATGCAGGCCCGTCCCAAGCTTATGATGAAGGGACGAAGAATTTATTCGATTATAATCATTGGGATGATTGGACAAGTCCTGACACAAATAATGACAGTGTGGTAGATACTCCATATACCATTGGTGGGCCTTCAAATAATAATGATTCACACCCAATGGTAAATCCCCTCCATACTGAACATCAAATCTTAAAACCAGAGATAATATACCCAAACAGTGGCGAAACAGTCGCAGGAGGGATTACAATTACTTGGAAAACAGCTACTGACTCATTAAAGCATACACTCACTTACTCTGTTTATTACTCTTCTGATAGTGGAGGTTCTTGGATAATGACAAGTACAGGAATCTATCCCAGTAGTTATTGGTGGGATACAACAACAGTAGCAGATGGTTCGAACTATTTGATTAAAATAAGAGCAACATGCTCAAGAGGATTAACTGCTGAAGATGTGTCTGATGCCACCTTTACAGTTGCTAATTTGGCCATTACAACTACCCCTTACACATCCAGTTCAATTATACAGACTTCTACAACAAATTTAACAACAGAACCATCAACAATTAGTTCGGATAGTACATCAACAGGTGTTCCTCCCACTTTACAACAACCAACTCCAGGTTGGACTTGGTTCCTCATAGCTGCTTCAATTACATCAATAGGGGTATTTAGACGGAGAAACTTCCTCCGAAAATAAAAAACCAGACATCAGACCGAAACACCCCAACTCGAAGATTTACGCTCCTAACGATAACTGACGATAACCTTTCTGACAATACTCGTTTTCCACACGGTTAATGGCAGTAAACTTCTCAAATTTTTCATTTATTATCATTCATGTAAGAGGATCGAATTTTAGTGCGTAACCATACTTTCTCAATAGTAAAGGGTCTACCACAACTCTTACACAAAAATTCGTGGAAATCGTCAGTGGATTGAATATGATGCATACCTTGAAGCTTGGTTTTTTGCTGGGTATTACACCACGGACAAACGACAGTAAGGATCCTACTCATGTCAAAAATCCCCATAACATAATCGGGTTATCAAATATAATAAAATTTATTCTTTTCTCGTTCTTGTGCTATTCCCTCTTTTCTTTCATTAAGAAAATCGTCTAGAGTCTTACCAGTTCGTTCAGTATATCTATCAACCATCATTTTGAGTTCAATATTAATTGATGCTAACCATTCTTGTTTTTTTCTGGGATCTAACTTGTCGTTTTTCTTTTCAAGCCTCCCCTTTTCTCTCAAGAGTTGAAGTATGGCTTCTTCAAGCCAGGAAGTTGGAACCTCAGCCATGGTTCATTCATGACTCCTTGATTTAAAATGACTCTTTTCTTTTTCAATTCTCATAATTTTCAATTCTCATAATTAATTGGTTTGTTTAATCTCACATTATCCCTCTAAGCTAGGTATTGAAGCATTTCAGACAGTTGATTAGATAATAATTGCACTTGATCTTCAATTTCGGAGAGGTTTTTGGTTTGAAGCATAGCTTTTGCATCACAGGAGAATAAGAGGAGTAAATGACGCGGTTTAACCTTAGATCTGTACATCATCATAGGTCCTAGTCGCTCAATGTTTGAATTTATATTACGAGCTGATTTCAGACAACCCGCTTTGTTAAGAAGCATGAGAATATGTTTCATATTATTAAAATCCATAGTAGAAAAGCTGATTATGAGTTCAGGATCATCCAACGACACTATTAGCACATCATCCAATCGATTCAATAACATAAAAGTGCAGAGAGACTGTTGAATTGGCCGACGATGGAGTTTTTGTTTAATAATATTAAGCTGATCTTCTTCTTTGGCCTTCTCTGGTTGACTAATCGGTTCACTTACTTCTGCCATTATTCGTGTGAAAGCCTCGTGAATCGAATTGTCATATATAGACGTTTGACAAAAAGTAATGTTTT
>JAEOTY010000058.1 GCA_016839625.1 Candidatus Hodarchaeota archaeon | reverse complement strand
CGAAAAACTTGACTAATTCTTGAAGAATCTCCATCCAAATCAAGGGTCTCACAAACATTGTTTTTTATCTTGATATTTTTTGATTTCTGCTTTGGTTCCAACTGAACAAGAACCTTCTGGAGGATTTGAAAAGGATTTAAGGCCTCATAAACCAGACGAATTTTCTTTTCATCAATTCTTGAGATTAAAAGTAAATCATCAACCAACTCATACATTAAATTTGCATTACGATGAAGCGAATCCATAAGCTTAGATTTAACCTCATCTGACATTTTTTTCTCATGTTTTTGTAAATTTGAAAGAGATTGAATTATTACCGATACTGGTGTGCGTAACTCATGGGAAGCAGTTGATATAAACTGTTTAACCATTTTGTCGAATTTCACAAAAGGAGTTATGTCTTGAAGCGTGATTATTAAAAATCCCTCTAATCCAGGAGTTTGAGCCTGTGTCGATAGGAGTTGGAGATGGAAGTCTTGGATTGGCTCAATGGTAATAGCTTGGAATTGCTTTTCCAAGAACAAATCATTGATTGTATCATGAAAGATATGGCCTGAATTTGAAAGACAATTCCAACCATGTGGTACAGGTTCATCAAATATGTAATAATACAAATTCTTAAACGATTCATTAGCTAAAAAATGTGTGCCTTCGGTGTCCAAAACAAGTATTCCATCAGCCATTGTATTAATAATTACTTCTATCTTCTCTTTTGCCTCTCTTAGGTGAGTAGCTTCCTCTGCTTGCTTTTTATCTGTAATATCTCGCACAATAATTAGTACTTCATTAAGTCCACTACTTACTGCTCGAGCTTCATAGTAGTTCAGGTTATCCCTTGTTCTCTCAAATGAGAGGCTAAATTCGAATGGTTTTGATTCACCTGAAAAAAAGGCCTTCTTGGCTGCATTGAGAAAGGAATCAATGACCTTTTGAGGTAGAACTTTGAAAATCTGGCTAATTTTATTTCCTCTTGTAGGGAAACTAATTCCAAAATCAGCTGGAATTGAGTGATCTAGAACAATCCCATTTTTATCAAGTCGTAACATTAAATCAGGTATCGCTTTAACGTACGCCTTATTTCTTTCTTCACTCTCATTTAAAGCCTCTAATACCTTCTTCAATTCCGTAATGTCCTCTTGAATGATAATGAAATGTGTTATATTATCCTCCTCATCGCGAACGGGAGAAATTGAAACTATTGCCCAATAGAAAACACCATTTTTCTTCTTGTTGAGAAGTTCTCCTTTCCAGACGTCCCCTCCAGTAATTGTCTTCCAAATTTTCTTATATTGATCTACATCTAGTTTGTTTTTCTTTAGTACGTCTGGAATTTCACCAATAATCACATCTACAGAATAGCCTGTAACTTCAACGAATTTTGGATTCACCCATTCGACTCGGCCTTTCATATCAGTTAATATTATAACACTCGGACTCTGTTCCACCGCTCTTGATAGTTTTCTTACCTCGGCATTCCTATAAATCCGTTCAGTAACCTTTGATATTTCCCTAGTTAACGCCTCAATTAAAAATACCGTTTCATACATTGCAGGAGTCGATTCTTGGTAGAAAACTTCAACATATCCAATTTTTTTTCCTGAAACAACAATATCACTCGATTGTTTCCACTCTGTTTCTTTGAAATTATCAGTTTTGTATTCTATTTCCTCAAAATTTATTCTTATGGATAATAGATCCGAAGTCTTCCATGTTTCTTTAATTAAATCAATAATTTTTAAGAAGGGTTCTTTTTGTGGTTGGTCAAGGTAGTTCAATATTTTTGGCATTGCATATAAGAAATTTGATTCCCAAAGACGTTTTTCCAATTCTTGTGTTTGAATAGCATAAGCGTCTTCAATACTTTTAGTATCAGTAATTCGTCTCTGTACCTCAGTCGAAAAATCAATTATTTTCTTAATCGCATTGTTAACTTCTAAGCAGGTAATGCTTGGATTGTCTTCCCTCACGATTAAATCATCAACACCAAGACTAAAGGCCTTAGAATACACAGACTCGGACTTTTTCTTAACCAATAATATGAACGGAGTCGCATTTCCAGAAGTTCTAATTTCTTCTAATAATTCTAAACCTGAAAAATCATCAAATTCATTATTCGAAATAATAACATCAAAGGGTTTTAATTTTATAATAGCCATTGCTTCTTTTGGGGAAGCACTTATTTCAATAGCCATATTCTTTATTTCATCTTGAAGGTTAGATTTAAGTTTATCTAGACATGAAGGAGAGCTGTCCACAAACAAAGCAGTAAATTGTCGCTCTATGGGTTTCAAATCCAATTCCTTACTTAATTTTTAGTGGATATTTCTATTTACTTATTCTAAAGTTATTTGTGAAGTTGTTAAGATATTAGAGACTTTTTCCCAATGAGATTCCACATTCCAATCTTGGGAAGCCTTTATCAAAGATGAACTCTGCTTGAAAAGCTCATTTATTTTCATTGATTCAAAATAGCTAATGTGTGGAGCTAGGACAGTCAACATGAATAAGCGTTCACCCCCCCTTACATCTTCTGTTTCTATTGAATCAAAAAATGCAAAAGCTGATTTTCCAATAGTTTCGACTCTTAATAAGATACCTTGAGCTTGAGAACAGCCTTCAGAACCATAAATAGCAACGGATGAGTGAAAAAGCTGAACTCCTACCTCCTGTATTACTGAAAGGTATGAATTATCTTTGGGATAATAATCAAAGATTTCGGGCCCATACGTTTCGTCCCATTTCATACAAAATAAGTTGATATTCGCTTTCTCTTCTTTTGATAAGGATGGTTGTGCTTCACTTTCTAATTTTGAAATCAATTGATTCTCGACCTCTTTTCGAACTCTTTCTGATTTTCTTTGACGTGTAATTTTACCTGAGATGATTGCTAATAGTTCTTCTTCCTCAAAGGGTTTAGTTATATAATCATCAATTCCTAACATCTTTCCAAAACGGATATCTTCAGGAGAAGCCTTTGCTGTTAAGAATAAAAATGGAATTAAACCCCATCGTGGATTTTCCAAAACTTTACTAAAAAAATCGTATCCGTTCATCTCTGGCATCATAACATCGCTAATAATAAGGTCAGGAACCGTATCTGACTCTGAAAGGAACTGAATTGCTTTCTTACCATTTATTGCTGAAAAAACTTCATAATCATTGAATTCCAAGGTCAATCTAATATTTAGCATGACATCAGGATTGTCTTCAACAACTAAGATTGTTGATTTCATTATTTTTCATCCGTTTCAACTAATATGATAGTATTATTATTCGACTTAGTGAGTTAATTCAACCGAAGAGGTCAATAAAACTTCAGAGACACGATTCCAATAAGGTTGTATCTCAAGGTGTTTTCCCTCTTTTATTTGACCTGCTACTTCCTTCAAAATTTCCAAAATTCTCAAAGATTCTAAATAATTAATCTTGGGAGCCAAAGTAACTAGCATAAATTGCCGCTTTCCTCCTCTCACTCCAACATCTTCAATTGTATCAAAATAAATATACGCATCCTGTTTGATGTTGGAAATCTTAAGTAAGATTCCTTGTGCTTCATAATATTCTAAGTGTCCATACACAGATACTTTAGTTTGAAATAATTGAGTTCCGATTTGTCGAAGATCGTATGATGGTTCAATTTCTGTAGGATAAAGAGTCTTCAAAGTAGGCCCATAAACTTCATCCCAGACCATCAAAAAGACAAAAATATGATTCAGTTCACTTTTGGTTAATGATGGACTCTGATCTATCTTCATAGAAGCGAGTAACTTTTCCTCAATGTGTCGGCTCAACAATTTTGCTTTTTTACTTCGCATGATTTTTCCTGCAATGCTTGATCGCAGATCCTCATCATTGAACGGTTTTGTGATATAATCATCGGCACCTAACATTTTCCCAAAGCGAACATCTTCTGGGGAGGCTTTTGCTGTCAGAAAAATGAAAGGGATGAGAGACCAGCTAGGATTTTCTGAAATTTTTTGATAGAACTCGTAACCATCCATTTTTGGCATCATTATGTCACAAAGGATTAGATCAGGAGGTTGATCAAGCTTTTTTAATGCTTCTAACGCATTTAAACCATTTGTGGCAGTTACCATGTGATAATTATTAAATTGTAAGAGTAATTTCAGATTGTACAAAATTTTAGAGTTATCTTCAACTAATAATATTGTTGATTTTTCTTCTATTTCTTTATTATGGTTCATATGAACCTACTCCTTACGTGTTGCTATTAATTTGATTTGATTCGTTTTTTGGAAGGAACACAGAAAAAGTAGATCCTTTTCTAATCACACTTTTCACAAAGATGTGTCCTTGATGATGTTTTACAAGCGTTTTAGCAATAAACAAACCAATACCAATTCCTGGGATATCTTTTGCATCTAGTGATCTAAAGAATTGATCAAAAACTTTCGGAATATCTTTCTCAGGAATACCTCTCCCAGAGTCAATAACTTCGATTAAGACTCCATCAACTTCTTCAGGGTTATATTCTCCCTTATAGTCGTCAATAACGTTGAACTTTACTGTTGATTCTCCATCAGGTGAAAATTTAATCGCATTATCCAGTAAGATACTAAATATTTTCCCAATTCTCTTTGGGTCACCATACAATTCCAACTGTGGATTGACATCTATCGTTACGGTTACACCAAATTCCCTCAGACGTGAATCAAATTGAGCAATCATATCATTCAAAACTTTCCTTAGAAAGAAAGGTTCCTTTTGTAATTTAAATTCTCTTGTTTCTATTTTGGAGATTATTAGAACATCTTCAATTATTTGTTTCAGAGAGAAAGTACTCTTAATTACCAGACTAAAAACTTCTTCTCTTTGTTTCTCTGATAATTTTTTCCAGTATTTTTGGAGATTTTTAATTGAAAGATCTAATATAGTCATAGGAGTGCGTAACTCATGAGAAACAGTCGCGATAAACTGTTTCTGGGTAATCTCGAATTCAATAAAAGGAGTAACATCGTAGAATTCAGTTAAAACACCAAAAGGTTGTTCACCAGGAAATCCCATGGGTGCAGAATGAATCTGAAGATATAAACCTTCAATTGGTTCAATAGTTCTTGGACTCGATTCTATTGAAACAAAATTCTGTTTAATCTCATTAATAAAACAACTATCTGGTAGAGTACTAATATTAAAGTCATACGGGAGATTTTCTTGGAAAATTCTTTGATATAGATCATTGAAGGTTTTATTCGCTAATACTAGAGAACCATCTGAGTTCAATACCAGCATTCCGACTGGTGTTGTCTCAACGATTGTTTCTATTCGTGTTTTCTCTTTAACCAGATCCTGTGTTGCTGATTGCACTTTCTTAGCTAATTCATCATTTAAACGAAAAAGCGTTTCTTCCAATAACTTACGTTCAGTGATATCTTCAAAACTCCCTTCATAATAAAGAACTGATCCATTCCTATTTCTAACAGCTTTTGCATTTTCACGAATAAAAATATCAGAACCATCAAGTTTCTTTACTTGTAGTTCGAGTCCAGATATTTCTCCTTCCTTTTCGATCATCTCTTGAAATTTCCCTCTTGGATATTCGATTTTAGAAGCAAGATTGAAAACATCGCCCAAAGATGGATCCTGAGTAGTAAAACCCAGCATCTTAAGAAAAACAGAATTAACTGCAAGAAATTTGCCATCAGGGGTCGTTCTATAAAGTCCTATTGGCATTTCTTCAAAAAGAGTTCTATACCTATCCTCACTCTCTTTTAGTGCTTCATTCGCTCGTTTGAATTCAACAAACTCACTAATCTCCCTGGCGAGAGCTTCAATTAAGTCTTGTTCTTCCTTCAGAAATAGTTTTCCATTTTTTTTAGGTAATTCTTCTAGTTGAAAAACGTCAATCCTTCCAACTTCAATTCTGTCGATTACTATTTTTGCAAATTGTCTCCATTGCGTCTCCTCGAATTTGTCAGTTGTTAATATTTCTTCCTTAAAAATAATTCTAGCACATAAGTTCTCTGGATTTTGCCATGCTTTTGGAATTAATGAAAGTATTTTGTGAAGAACATATTCTAGTGATCTTTCGGGATTACTTGTGAGCTTTATTACATTATAAAGACAATTAAGTTCTTTAACACGCTCTTGCAGTCTAGAAGTTTGCTTTATCAAGCTAATTTCGAGTTGTTTACGGTCTGTAATATCACGAATTATACCCCTAAATCCAGTAGGTTTACCATTAGGATCAAAAATTAATGCGCAAGACCCTTCATGAAACCTGTATTTTCCGTCTTTCCTAATAATTTTATAACTATAAACTTTATTCGGCTTACCTGTTCTATAGACCTCATTGAAAATTCTATAAACTTTCTTAGAAGTCTCAGGATCCATAAATTGTCGGTGGTTCACTCCCATGATTTCATCATTAGAATAACCAAGACTTTTCGCTAATGCATCATTAAAAAATGTAAAATTCCCAGCAAGATCTACCTCATAGTAACCTTCTTCGATAATTTCTAGAATCGTTCGATACTTCTCTTCACTCTCTCTTAATTTTATCTCAGAAAGCATACGTTCAGTAATATCGTTCTCGAAGACCTGCAACGCTGGTCTTTCCTTAAATAATATGTCGGTAACAAAAGCCTCTACCCATTTTATTGATCCATCGTGCTTTATATACCTAAAAATATGTCGTGGTACTAAAGGTCGTCCAGCTTCAAGGTCTCTATTCCGATTTTTAAGACATTCTTTATCATCAGGATGTATTAGAGACCAGATTTCTTCAGGGGTAAAATTGATCAGCTCATCACTAGAATGTCCTAGGGTCTTAGCAAAAGAGGGGTTAACATACTTATATCTTTGATCTTGGATAATGGCAATACCCTCAGAGGATTTTTCAACTAGAAGGCGATATTTCTCCTCACTTTCCCTTATAGTTTCTTCCAATCTCACGTGTTCGGTGATGTCTCGTTCAATAATCCCTAGTCCCCTTCCAACTTTGAAGGCTTTCAACGAAATGATCATTTTACCAAATTTGGGATGATGAATTACTTCCTCTAGACTAATAGGTTCCCCAGTTCTAAGAACTTTCTCGTATTGTTCAGAAAAACCTGTTTCTTTAATATTAGGAGCAATTTCTAATATATTTGTTCCAAGGATTTCCTCCTTCTTGGTTACAGATGGATATCTTGCTATCGTTGCCTTGTTGACCTCAATCAAATTCAAATCTTCATTGAAAAGGAGCAAGATATCTGGTGAAGCCTCCATAAAGCTCCTTAATCTCTCCTCACTCTCTCGTAATGCATCTTCTGCTTTTTTACGTTCAGAAATGTCTCGTGCGACACCTACAAATCCAATAAGTTTTCCATCATTATATTGTGGTGTCACTCTTCCCTCTAGAATTAAGAACTCATTTAATTTCGTTTTGATTCGCATTCCGATATTTGAAATTTTTCCACCGCGTGAAATGGCTTTAAATCCTGTGGAAGTAGTAGGAATATCGTCTGGATGCAGGAGATCAATAAATTGATTACCGATGAAATCTTTTCGTGACCACCCAGTTAATGTTTCAAATGCTTTGTTGAGAGAAATAATAATTCCATCTGGAGAAAGAGAGAAAAAAATATCTGAAATATCTTCAACTAATTCTAAATAGCGACTCTCGCTTTCATTCAATTCGAATTCTGTTTGTTTTAGCCGTGAGATATCTGTCCAATACCCCACTATCTCTAGTGGATCTCCCTGTTTATCTTTAAGGAGTTTGGCTTCCTCAAAGACCCAACGATATGTTCCATTCTTGTGTTTAATACGGTATGTTTCGTTATAATGGCCTTTTTCAGGTAGTTCACTAAAAGAAGAAAAAACTCGTTCTCTGTCCTCTGAATGCATGCAATTCACCCAAAAATTGGGTTTACTTAGGAATTCTTGAGACTCGTAACCCGATAATTCTCTTACGTTTTCACTCATGAAAGTAGTCTGAAATTCGCCACGCGGTTCACAGGAGTAGATTACTGCAGGATTTTTTCTTACTAAATACTCAAACTTCGCTCTACTCTTCATTAAGTGCTGTTCAATGCTTTTTCGTTCAGATATATCAGTAAAACTTTCAACTAGATACTCATGTCCAGATAAGGTTACTGGTGTGACAGTTTTAATAATTGGAATGACCTCACCCCCAGCAGTTAATAGTATCCGTTCGGATTGGTCTACTTTCTTACCGAGATCGGTGACTGGACATTGTCCCTTGTTCGCTGGACATATAAATTTATGGCATACAGAGTTTACAATTTCTTCTTCTGAAGCTCCAATCATTTCAACAGCTTTTGAATTGGCATCAACAATTTGATGAGATTTTTTGTCAATAATGACTACTCCCGTGTGAATTGTATCCAAAATCATACTTAGATTTTTCTGACTCTCGCGGATTCTTTCTTCATTCATCCGTAACTGTTTTTCTACTTGTTTACGTTCAATAGCATAGCGAATTGAGCGAGCTAGAGAGGAAGTATCCACTGATTGCTTAAATAAGTAATCCTGAGCCCCTTCTCGAATAGCTTTTGAACCTAGTTCATCATCAGCTAGCCCAGTTAGAATAATGATTGGTAGGTCAGTTTTAAAATTAATTATCCTTTTTAATGCCTCTAAACCCATTGCATCGGGCAGATTTAGGTCTAAAAGTAACGCGTCGAAATTCTCACGATCCAATATGTCCATTCCAGTTGATAATCGATCCGTGATTTCTAATTTAATTTTACTTGATACGTCTTTGAGTGATTCCTGGATGACTTTGGTATCTAAAGGATTGTCTTCAATCAAGAGGATTTTCCAAGTCTCAATATTGTGGATAACAGCCATTGTAATATCCAATCCGTCTTATAAATAATTAACTATGTCATCTCGTCTTTGTGATTATATCTAAAGTCATTAAAAACCATATTTTCTTGATTGGTGGATCCCTCAAGTGTGAGAGTAAAAAAGAACGTTTCATCTTTTAGCCTCTAAATGGTACTGCTTGGAAATTGATTCTGGATTGTCAGAATCTCAAAATTCATTGAGAATTACGGCAAAACCAGGTTTTTTCCAAACTTTCCTCATTATGGCAAATTCAGAACTGAAATCAATAAATTAATCAGAGTTTTAGTTCAATTAAAGGTTTAGAAAAAAAAGGGTGAAATTGTGGAAAAGAATTCTTCAGAATTAATTTTAAAACAGCAGATTTTATCCCTTGTCTACAGACAATTATATCCATACCTTTTTTTTAGTTTTTATGGAATTAGATTGCAGTTATATTAAATAAAAGCACAAAAAAAAAAGAATGGAAGCTGATTAGCACACGATTCAGGAATGCAGTAATTTAGCTGTTCTTATGGGCAAATCTACTTAAAAAGAATTTCTTTCTAATTATTGACAAAACATCAAAATGAAACCTAGACTCATTCTGATTTCTGATTTAAAAAGTCGTGGCCAGAGATTATAGAAGTCATTGATCTACCAATTTCATTGATGAATTTGATAAGGGGTATATCTAGGGTTATTAGCTGAACTCTATTAATTTCAGCTATCTCATAAAGAAGACAATCAATTAAGTCGGAGTGTCCCATTTCTTTCAACTTAGTTGCTCTTAAATAAGCCTCGACTGGAATATCGAGCTTAGAATATCGTTTAGAAATGCTTTCTAATCCTAATTGGTAGAATTTTTGAGCGTTTGCATGTCTATCTGTTGATTCCTTTGTCTTCAAGTATATCCAAGCCAGTTCTACCAGATTTATCTCAGTATAGGAAATTCGCCATGCTGATGATTGTGAAGCTAGTTTTTTTAGAACTTGTGGAATAAGAGGATGAGTTACATTGATGCCAATTGTTGGTAACAAAAAAGAAGTATCAAGGAGTATTTTCATAGAAGCTTTGTTCCTCCTTGCTAATTTCTTCAACCGATTCCAAATCGATTTCAGCAAATTTTTCTCCATGCAGAGCTAAATAGAGGGGATCTGGAATTAAGCGGATATGAATTTCACTGTTAACAACGATAATCTCTATGGAATCTCCTTCTTTCAGATTCAAATGCTTTACGACTTTCTGGGGGAGGTATATCGCATGTCGTTTACTAATATTACTCTTGATCTTTAAAACCAACACAGAACACCTTGGATGTATAGATTTCATTGATTTAGGGAATCTGTTAAAAAATCCTATTCTGACTTTTTAAATCTGACTGATTTATACTATGTTTCAGTTAAGATTTTATCACTTAAGTATAGAAGTTATATTCATAAGATTTTTATGAGAGGTAGAGTACTTTTTTCCTGAGGAAGCGGAAAATTTGGAAATAATTCGGAATATGAAGGAGAAGTGTCTCTCCTTGATATTTCAGGCTTTTTTTCCTAATTGAGTGTCTTAATATTTCAGAATTTGCTTTTTTTATTAATAACCGTGTTGATTAATGGGTTAATAAGTTACATTTCTAGTGTTAAAAGGTCACATGCTTTTATATTTAATTCAGCGAGACAGCTCAATAGTATTCTTCCTATATTGTGGGTATTATCGATTATCCTATAATCATTTTTTGATAATACCTTTTATCTTATTATACTAGCTTTTCTTATATCACTCTTTGTGAATTTTCTCAATCCTTTTCAAGTGACAATCATCATCTATCTATCTTCAAGAACACCAATAATCCAACTTTTAAGAAACATAGCTCTGTTTGAAGAAGTTTTTTTGCAATAACAAGTACAGCAACGATATTAATATTACCTAAATTTCATTTATTATATGTTTTAATCTTATTTATCCTTTTTAAAGAGAAAATTTTGACATTACAACAGAATAAAAGAATGGAATTAATAAGAAGAGAAAAACTAGATAAGTTAGGTAATCCGTGCGTGGTTATTGAGGGGTATGTTCAGAAAATCAGTCAAAGTCTGCATTTAGGGAAAATTACCCCAGAAGATTTACTCTCTGATTTGAAACAAATCAGAACATCTCTAGAAACAATTAACACTACACTTCAGGAAATTAAGAAAGAGTAATAGGGATAGACGACATGAAAATATTAATTATAGATGATAATAGGGAATTCATAAAGCTGTTAGATCATTTCTTGCATGAGAAATTACCTAGTATAACAATCATATCAGAAACTACAGCTGAGGCTGGTCTGGAAAGAGTACAAGCAGCCCTAAAGGCAGGGAATTCGATTGATCTAATTCTATGTGATATCCGTTTGCCAACAATGTCAGGGTTAGATTTTACTTCTCATTTAACAAATGAAAAGATTGATATCCCTCTTGCGCTCATCACAGTTCATGATACTTCGCTCTTAAGAGGACATTCAAAAACGATTGGCGTAAAATACTTCCTTAGTAAGGATATGGAAATTCAAGAAATGGTTGACAAGATCGCAGAAATACTTCTTGAAAAAACGTCCTGATTTTACTGTTCTTCAAAAAAAGTGCTTAATGTTACGAATATTGATGGAACTCAGAAATATTAATACTCCATAATTACAAATGGCCACCAATTTCAATTTGTCTTTCAATAGAAAATTTCTCCAAATCACCGATTCGTGGGAGAAAGACAGAAAATGTTGATCCTCTTCCAAATTCACTTTCTACATATATTTCTCCTCTGTGAAGATAAACGAGCTCTCTAGCAATAGATAATCCAAGACCAGTCCCTTGGCTTTCTTTCACATTATCAGAACGGAAAAACCTGTCAAATACCCGAGATTGATCTTTTTCATCAATTCCAATTCCTTCATCAACAACCTGAATTAAAGTTCCTTCCACACTCTCAGGGTTGTATTTCCCTTGGTAATCGTCAATTGCATGAATTTTAATGAGTGAGTTTTCTGATGAATATTTAATTGCGTTATCTATAATGATACGTAATACTTGCCCGATTCTTTTCGGATCTCCATATAATTCTCCCTCTCCCTTGGCAGTGATTTCGATATTGATCTTTTTTTCTTGTTTTTTAGGTTCCATTTGAATCAACACCTCATTAATCACCATTCCAGGATTATAGATTCTTGGATGTAATTTAAATTGCCCTGATTCAATCCTAGAGATTATCAGGAGATCTTCTACCATTTGATTCAACACGTAAGAACTCTCTGCAACCATCTCAATTATTTGTTCCTTCTGTTCCTCTGATAATTTTTTTCTATATTTTTGTAGATTCTTAATTGATAGACCAATGGAAGTAACTGGTGTACGCAACTCATGTGATACTGTTGATACGAACTCTTTTCGGAGATTGTCATATTCAACAAATTTGGTGACATCACGCAGTTCGATAATTGTTCCCAAGTTAGTAAGATTTTCACCTGGAGCGGTAATCTCGGTTACATGTAGTTGGAGGTAGAGGCCTTTAAGTGGTTCAATAGCTGGAGGTTCCCTTGGTTGACTTCTCGCATCTAAGGATGTTTTGATTTCCTTAAACAAAATATGATCCAGGTGTTCGTGAATGTGAAAGCTTTTCTCAAGTTTTTTATGAACAATTTTTTGATAAAGTTCATTGAAAGTTTTATTTGCGAGAATCATTGCACCCTCAGGGTTTAAAACCAAAAGACTATCTGGTATTGACTCAACTATCGTCTCTATTCGTTGCTTTTCCTCAAATAAATCACGACTTGCGCTTTTTACCTTCTCAGCTAAGGAATCTCTAAACAGCTTGAGTTCTTCATATTGTTCCTTAATCACTAATGAACTATCATCTTGTAATCTAATTCTGGTTCGAAAGACGCTAATCAACATTAAATATAATCCTAAAATTGCTATTAAATTTCCTATTGTTACTAGTATCATTAAATTATCGCTGACCAAGATTTCTTCTGCTGATCCTAGTTCTGTTAACGCAGTAAATGCTATGAGGGACATTGCCAAACCGTAAGAACGATAATTTTTATAAAAAAACATAAATTTTGTGTCATTTGGGAATATTTGTCTTCTCAAAGGAGGGTAAAGACAACTAAGAATTAAGAAAATAGTAGATAAAGCAGCAAAGCCAATTAGAATGTAAACACCAACATCACATATTGATTTCGAAACCAAATTCCATGTCAAGCCATAGTCAACATAAAATAAAATACTGACAATAAATAAGACCGTGAAAGAAACACAAATAAAAGTTGAAATTATGATTGTACTCTTACGATAATAATTTGAGTCAATTACAGTGGTAAAAGACATCCCAATAGTTGTTAGTAGAACGAAAAACATAGGAATAATACCTGTGATAATAAGTAATTCTCTACTAAGATCTTCAATTGTAGCAATAGAGAAAAATAAGAAATGATTAGAAAAATAATACCCAGTGAATGAAATGTGAATTAATGCGATAAAATAATTTCTCATAACACGAACTGGTTGATTTTGAAAGATAAATATAAGAGAAAAAGCTGACAATGATAGAGAAAAGACCAATTTGATATTAAAAATAACTTCCCATAACCAAAAAACCAGGTTAGGATCAAACTGACTAATAGTTTACACCTCTTGAAAGGTCATTCTCATGCATTCGCCTCCATGTCAACTTTCCTCATTAAATCTTAATGGTTGCATAACTGTCTTCATCCACAAGGTTTTTTATTCGTGGAAGGAAGACAGAAAAAGTTGATCCCTCACCGTATTTACTGTCCACATAAATCTCGCCTTGATGGAGACCTATCATCTCTTGCGCGATGCTTAAGCCTAAACCACTTCCCCGCTTATCACTGACATCCTTAGATCGGAAAAAACGGTCAAAAATATAGGGAATATCCTCCTTCGGAATCCCTCTCCCAGAATCAATAACCTGAATTAGCGTGCCATCTTGAGTATCTGGATTGAATTCTCCATAATACTCATTCAATGCCTTTATTATGACTGTGGAGTTTTTCTTTGAATATTTAATTGCATTATCAACTAAAATGCGAAAAATTTGACTAACACGTTTATCATCCCCATACAACATTATTTCAGGATTGATATCAACTTGAAGAGCGATTGATTTTTCTACTCTACGGGGTTCAAGAACATTCAAGACCCCCTGCACAACGTTTGATAATTGGTAGGGTTTCCACTCCAACTTGATTTTTCCTACTTCGACTTGAGAAACAACCAGAAGGTCTTCTATCATTTGGGTTAAAACAAGGGCACTATCAGCCGTCATGTTAATAATTTCATCCAGCTGTTCTTCTGAAATCTTCTTTCGAAATTTCTGTAAATTCCGAAGTGATAGATTAATAGCTGTAATAGGTGTTCGTAACTCATGAGAAACAACTGAGACAAACTGTTTACGGAGATTGTCTAGTTCAACGAACGGAGTCACATCACGAATGGCAATAATTGCTCCTAGATGTGTACTGGGAGGTATAATCAATCTGGAAGACGCTAATTGCAAGTGTAGTCCTTTTATCGGTTCAATAGTTATGGATTCTTCTGCTTTTGAATAAAAGAGCTTAGAGACTGTATCTCCAAATGGATTTTTTAAAAGTGATAATTCTTGGAGAGAATTAGGAAAATTAGCTTCGTAAATTTTACTATAATAGTCCTTGAAAACTTTATTTACCAAGTTAATTTTACCATCACTATCAATAACAACAATACCATCTGGAATTGTCTCAACGACAGTTTCAATACGCTTTTTTTCTTTCCTCAAGTCACGAGTTGCTAGTTCTACCTCCTGGGCTAATGTATCCCTTGCATGGGCGAGCGCTTTTTCTGTTTTTTTTTGCTCGGTAATATCAGTGATTATGCCGAGAATAGCTCTATCGCCTTCAAAATCGATCAATTTGGAGGTAAAAATTGCAGGAATTCGTTTTCCATCCTTTGCGATCAAAACATATTCGATGGGTCCAGATTCTTTATCCTGGAAATGCTTCTGAAAGCTATTCACAATCAGTTCTCTATATTCAGGCGCAATAAGAGTGAGAAAATCGAAATTTGATGAATAAAATTCATCTCTTGAGTAACCCATGATCTCTTCACATTTTTCATTGGCGTAGACGACACGACCCCTTTTATTGATGAAAATCATATTGGGTGATTTTTCTGCTAAATGCTTGAATTTTCGCTCCGATTCCTTTAACGCAATTTCGGCAATTTTACGTTCAGTAATGTCTTGAACTACACCTATCATGCGAAATGCCTTACCAGTTTCATCACGCAACACATCTCCTTTTTCTGAAACCCAACGGATCAACCCATCTGGCAAGACGATTCTGTGTTCAATTTTATACTCTCCCCCTTCATTCACACTCGAATTTGTCGAATCAATTACAAATTGCCGATCATCAGGGTGAACGGATTCCAAGAACCCTTCATATGTACCTACAAACTCACCTTTCTTATATCCAAACATAGGTTCAACCTGTTCAGACCATTTTAGGTCTCCACAATGGATATTCCAATCCCAACTGCCAAGATTTGCTGCTCTCTGAGCAAGAGCATACCGTTCTTCACTATCCTGTAGGGCTTTCTCAGCTATTTTCCGCTCAGTAACATCTCTGGAGTTAACAATAATACCAATTACGGTTTTATTGGATTCCATTGGTGCAGCATGACTTTCATAATGTATTATGGTGCCATCAGGACGTTTGTAGGTAGTTTCATAAAAAGTCGACTTGTTTTGCTTAATAACATCTTTCAGGACTTTTTCAATCCTTGGCCTCTCCTCTTCTTCAACAAGATTATATAAAGGAGTATCTATAAGATCCTCCAATGTCACTCCTTGTTCAACCCGATTGGTAAATTGAATTTTACATTCTGAGTCAAGCATCATTATATAATCAGGTGATGTTTCCGTAATGTTTCGTAATCTCTCCTCGTTCGAGCGTAGCGCTTTTTCAATTTTCTTCCGCTCTTTTAATTCAATCTGAAGCTGTTTATAAAGTCTGTTGCGATCAATCTCCAGATGTTGTTTTTCAACAGCATCCTTAATTTTTTGTAATACTTCCTCCATATTAAAAGGTTTAGTTATGTACGCTGAAGCTCCCCTGTTCATTGCTTCAATTGCTGTTTCTAGGGAGGCAAAAGCTGTTACCATCATTATTATCGTGGTAGGTCTATTCTTTTTCATTAGGGAAATTAGTTCAATCCCCTCATAATCTGGTAGCTTAATATCGAGTAAAATTATGTTATAGATTGTTTCTTGCACTTTTTTTAAAGCAGCCTTTCCAGTTCCCACATAATTTACTTCATACCCCATCTTTCCTAAAATACGTGTTAGAGTTTTACAGGCTTTCTCATCATCGTCGACGATTAAGATCTTGGCTTCATCATCAGTCCTGGCCCGCTTCCCGTTAAGCTGCACTTCTTATCCTCCTTATGATGTTATCAATCCCTGAAGGACATTCGACAGTTCTAGAGGTTTATAGAGGCAAGTATAGGTACTCTCATTTATTGCTAATTGCACTAATTCTTCCATTTCTTCTCGGTACCCAGTCACCATGATTGCTATGACGTCTGGATCAATCTCTTTTATGGCTAAATAGGTTCCTAGCCCATTTATAGTTGGTAATCTTCTGTCAATGAAGATGAGATCAAAAGACTTCTCCTGAACTGCCGCAATCGCTTCTTCACCAGTTGTACAGATAGTCACTTTACAACCATTCTTACTCAAGACATTTTTAAAGGTAGTATAGGTTCCTGGATCGTCATCAACAATCAAAATGAAGCCTTCCTCGCCATCAGCCCTCACCCTTCGGACATGGTCAACCATTTTTTCGATATCCAGTGGTTTATAGATGATTCCATAAGCGCCTTCATTCAAAGCTTCTTGAACCAGATCCTCAACAGCATATGCTGTCATCATCATCACTATTGTTTCAGGTATAATCTTCCTTCCACTCTTGAATGCTTCCACACCGTTCAAATAAGGCATCTTTATATCCATGAGAATTATATCGAAGTAATTTTCCTTGACCTCTTCAATTGCTTCCATACCATCCTTAGCGGTATCAACAGTATAGCCCTTTCGTTTCAAGACGAAGCTCAAAGTCTTGGTAAGATTGATATTGTCATCAACTATCAGGATACTTGCTTTTTCCTCCATATCATTCTTCCTCCTGCTTATTAATTGGTAATATAATTGTGAATGTACTGCCTCTGTCGTCGGATGCTTTTTCCTTCATGTTACTTGTCCTTCTTTCCATTAATAGGGAGCTTGACTGTGAACGTGCTACCCTTCTCCACCCTACTATCCACTTCAATACTACCCCCGTGTCCCTCAATTAAAGCCTTAGAAACCGCTAAACCAAGGCCGATCCCTTTAGCTTTAGTGGTGAATAGAGGTTCGAAAAGTCTGCCTAGGTTTTCCTCGGGGATACCAACACCTGAATCAGAAAAAGAAATTACAAACCACTTTTTTTTCTGGATTTTAGCATTGATGACCAACTGGCCCCCCTCGGGCATAGCCTGGATGGCATTAGAGATGATGTTTCTGAAGACTAGGGTAAGTTGCTTTGAGTCAGCCACTATAGATGGTATTTTCTTGTTGAGATTGTTAACTATCACAACCTTCTCAGGCACGGTGATATTCTTCTGGCTACTTTGAACAACGTCGGAAATAACAACGTTCTCTATAAGAAGTGGTTTAGGATGAGCAAAATCAAGAAGACTGGTAATGATTTCCTCGGAAGCCACCACCTCATCTTGAATGATTTCTAGACTTTCCTTCACCTCCCCTGTAGACTCTTTAAAGATCATGTTGAGTAAAAAGACTGCATTTTTAATGGATCCTAGTGGATTCCGTAATTCATGGGCAACACCCCCAGCCAGTTTTCCCAGCACTGCAAGCTTCTCAATACGTCTTAGCTCCTCCTCTATCTGTTTTCTTTTGTCGATGTCTTGCTGGACACGCTCAAGTAACTTTCTATATTTTGCTTCGCATACCTTTAGCTTCTCCTCTGCCTGCTTACGTTCAGTAATGTCAGTGCTAATGATTCCAAGACCATTTCCTACCTTGAAAGCTCTTACATTGTAATTGAGGTTACCATATTTCAGATGAGGAACAAGATCACCAATAATAAATGGTTTCCCTGTCTTTATGACTTCCATATAATTGTCATATCTGCCCGTTTCTTTAACATCGGGCGAAAATTCTACAATATTCTTTCCTATCAGGTTTTCCTTCTTAGTCCCTTCTGGAAACAGCTTCAACCCATTTTTATTAATATCAATAAGATTCAATTCCGAATCCCAGAGAGAAAAGTTTTCCGTTGTTGAATCCATAAAAGCTCTGAGTCTTTCCTCACTTTCTTCTAAAGCTCTCAACAAATTTTCTTTTTTACTCAACTATAATCAACTATCTAGCTTTTTATCCCATAATTTCTTTGTTTCATGACATTAAACGTCTGTAAGAAATAATCCAACCTTTAAACACGATTCTCATTACTAACTTTCTCCAATGATTGCCCCCACTTTTTCCATATCTAGTGGTTTGTACATGATTCCACGAGCTCCTTCTTGGAGTGCCTCCTCGACCAGATCATCGACTGAGTAAGCAGTCATCATAATAACCGCTGCTTCATGTCTGATTTTTTTCAGTCTCTTGAAAGTCTCCACTCCGTTCAATTGAGGCATCTTGATATCCATGAAAATTAAATTAAATGACTTTTCTTTAATGATTTCAATCGCTTCCACCCCATCCTTAGCAGTAGTAACATCGTACCCGTTTCGCCTTAAGATGTAAGTCATGGTCCTGGTCTGGTTGTGATTATCATCCACTACCAAGACTGATTTTTTGTCCATTTTACTTTCCCTCCTTTGTATTGATTGGCAATCTGACCTTGAAGGTACAACCTCTTCCTAACTCGCTTTGCACTTCGATGCTGCCTCCATGCGTCTCAACAAAAGTTTTCGTGACAGCCAATCCAAGGCCTATTTCCTTGGGCTTGGTGGTGAAGAGAGGTTCAAAAAGGTGATCTAAATTCTTTTTGGGTATTCCTACTCCAGTATCAGTAAAAGAAATTGTTACCCATTCAGGATCTGTCACTTTAGTTCTAATGAATAGCTGTCCACCGTCATGTAATGCATAGGTAGCATTACTGATGATGTTTCTAAAGATTTGAGTTAATTGATCAGGATCAGCGAGGATAGAAGGTATCTTTTCATCCAATTGACTTGCTAACTCAATATTTTCAGGGATCGTGATTCGTGACATAACAATTCTGAGAAGGTCATTAATGTCCACTATACTTACGTTGAGGGCTCTCGGTTGAGCATAGTCAAGGAGACTTCGGATTATGTTCTCTGAGGTTTCAACTTCTTTTTCCAAAATTGCTAAGCTCTCTTTTACCTCTGGTTCAGGCTCTTCTAGGATCATATTCAGGAGATAAACTGCATTCTTAATAGATCCCAATGAATCGCGGAGTTCGTACCCTACTCCAGTTGTGAGTTGCCCCAGTACTGTAAGCTTCTTCTTACTGATCAATTCCTCCTCCATTCTCTCTCGGTCAGCAATATTCCACATTAATTCAAGATGAGCTTCGATTAAACCCTTAAACTGAAGAATCAAATCTTTGTAAATCGTATTATAGGAGTTTTCCTTTGAATCAAGAACACAGATAGTACCAAAAGCTTCTCCTTCTGGCCAGAACAGAGGTAAACCGAAGTAAGAAATCATCCCCAGCTTAATACCAGGGTTATTATCCCAATGTTTATCCTGCAAGGCGTTGGGGATTAGTAAGTCCTCTTTAGTCCTGAGTACATGTTCACAATAAAGACCAGACCAATGTTCCCTATATCCTAGTTTATATGGATTATTTTTGGAATCGCTTGAGCAAAAAACCTCAAGATAAGGTGGATCCACTTTCATAATTAACGCTGCAGGCACCTGAATAACCTTAGCTATGATATTTACAATTCTCTGCCACTTTTGGACCAAATGGTCTGGAATGGAAATGATTTCTCCATTTATAGAATGCACTGTAGTATTACTACCTATACTCTTTATATTGTTCTTCATCAATTGTTTTGTCCCTATTACAGTTATTAATGCTAAAAAGTAATTTAATGGAATCACTGAAGGAAAGATTCCTTTAATAATCTGAAATCTTTACTTTTTAAAGCTGTACAATAAAATCCTGTGATTCTATGACCAAAAAAGACATTCCTACCTCGAATTCTCTTCTTGGTTCAGTTTCTAGTAATGGTAACCACACTTGAATCTTTGTTTCAAATGAATTAAGAGTATTGAAAAAACAAAGTAAAAGTTTGTAAAAGGATAAAGATTATAACGTCAATCACAATCGTTCTTTCTCAGTTTAGCATCTTTGGTAAAATCTATGACTCACAAGTCAATGTGAAGAATATTCAATAAGCGATAACGGATGACAAAATTATAAAGATATTAAACAAGCCCCATTGTATTGTACTGAAAGTGAAAATAAAAGGTGATTAGAAAAAAAATGACCTGTATTCGCAAAATGGATCAAAAAGATGAAATAATTCCTCAAGACGCGAAATGGCTGATTTTGAAGAATGAATCTGAGAGAGAAAAGCTGACATTGTAAGGGGAAAGACCAATTTAATATTATAGGTAACCTCCCAAAGCCTAAAAATTAGGTTTAGATCAGATGGACTGATTTCATACACCTTAAGAAATCTTAATTCTCCTTTATTTCTCTCCGCAATAATTATCTTTTAAGGAGAAGAAGTTTACTTCTTCTATATCAACAAATCCTATCATGAGAATAGTAATTAAGATACTTAAAAATCGCAGATCCTTTTCCCGAATTTTTCTCTTTTTCATTGATTACCACTAATTTCTATCTGTATTTTTTCTGAATCTCGAATTCCAGTCAGTGCTTTTTCAACAATTTTATCTTCAGTGATATCTAGAACCACTGAAAGTATTCCCCTGAATTTTCCTTTTGTAGTGAATAATGGTGTTGTTGTCACAATAACTGGAGATTCTTCTTTGTTTTCCAATAAAAAGCTATTTTCTTGGATAAAAAATTTCCTTTTCTCGATGACTACAGGTTTGTATATGTGTCTATATGCGCTCTCCAGCAATATATCTTGAGTTGGATTCTTGACATCAAAAACCGCTAGCATAATCACTATTGTTTCAGGTTTAATCTTCCTAAGCTTTCTATAGGCTTCGACACAATTCATAAGGGGCAATTTATTGTTCAAAAGTATAATATCAAAGGATTTAGAATTGATTTTGTTGAGAACCTCGAATTTTTTCTTAGCAGTATCGAAATCATACCCCTTACACTCTAAAACGAGAGATATAGTTTTGATAATATTGATATAATCATCTATTATCAATATCTTGGTTTTCTTATCCATGTAGCTTATCCTCTCTTCTTTGGATAGGCAATTTAATTATGAAAGTGCTGCCTTTCTCAATATCACTTGTAACCTCAATTTTCCCCCTATGAGTATTAACATAAGATTTAGCTAAGCTAATACCTATTGCTTTTGTCTTGGTACTAAAAGAATTTTCTTTATTTTTTGAGTCAATGTATGATAAGAGCCCCACTCCTCCTGATTGGGGATAGGAACAGTTTTCTCCTCGAATGGTCATTTTATTGGAATATCCTTTTCCATATTAGAATCTAGAATCAATTTATGAGAAAAACAATAAGTTTTTGATTCTTTTTTTTCAAACACTGTACTTTTGCTTTCTATTTCTTACTTCGTTGTTGAACTTCGATTTGAGGCTGACAAATAAAATTTTCATTTTAATAAAAAAAGAGTATTGGAAAAATTAAGTAAAACTCTGTAAAAGGATAAAGATTATGAATTAAATCACAATTATTGTTTCTTACAGAAAGCTGTTTTTGGTAAAAATCATGACTAGAAATTCAACACACACCAAGTCAAAGCTATGTGTCCTTGTCTTGTTGGTCAAGTTATTAAAAGTGATAAAAGTATATTCAATATTATTCACACGAGGTCATCAACTAGCTCGTTACCGAAGCTAACCTCCATCGTGAGGGATGTAACCTGACAGCCTCTATCCTGTCAGCTTCAATTTCTTTCGCAAGAAATGGTTACAGAAATTTACTTATCAACAGAATTAGTGGATAAAATATGTATCAATCGTACTCTTCATCAAGCCACTTTTTTACTTGTTTTGAATTCATAATAGTAAAATTTGGATTAAGATCGGTTATATGTCGAACCCATTTGAATCTCACCTAGCCAAGGATCAACTTGTATTAGTGATTTCCAACTAATTAATGCGTTTATCCCATCAACTACCTCTAAATCGGTGAGTTCTCCTGCTTTTATCAAACGTGCACCTTTTGCAGAAAGCTCGAATAGAGTAATTGTTGAATATTGCAACTCAAAACGGTTATATTTTATCAATGACGGAATGATATCATTTGAAGAATCTTTTATCTTTATTTTAATTAGAGGAAAGAAGAATGAAGAATCTAGCAAGATTCTCAACTTTCTAGCTCCTTCGAAAGAGAAGAACGATCCTCTTTAAACTCATCCCATGCAAGGGTGACTTTCGGAGGTTGAGATAATAGCTCAATGGGGTCAGGAATTTTTTCAACGATTAAACGACCTTGAACTACTGAATATTTTACTTTTTGATTTTTTTTGAGTCCTGCAGCCTTCCGAATTTTTTTTGAAGGGAATAATTCCCCTTTAGAACCTACTTTTCCTTCATCATTAATCGTCATTTTCACTCGAAAATACAAGATTATTTCTGGTTGAAAAGTTTTTCTCTGGTGATTATTTTCCGAATCGAACTAATAAGTTCGTAGAACCTGTAAAAGTTTAGTTCTATTCCCATGATGTCACCAATTGACCCATTACCGACAACAATCTTGTTAAAGTTTTCTAAACTCGTCTTTCTGTACCTATGGATTTTTTGGATATTAAACCCAGACAGAAACTAATTACGAATTCAAGTTTACCCTGATTCATAAGCTTGCCTTATGTTAAGCTTTATTAATTGAAGATAACCAAGCTTAATTGATGAAGATCCCAGTTCTCATAAAAAAAGTAGATCCAGAATTATATATAAAATTTAAAGCAAGAGCAATTGAACGCGGATTGAAGATCGATGAAGCATTTAATGAAGCTATAACTGTCTGGTTAAAGTCTTCGAAAGAAAAAACCTCCCGAGACAGGATACAAGAAAGAAATGAACTATCTTATAGACTACTCAAAAACACTATTGAAAAAGAGTATCTCAACAAATGGATAGCAATCACAAACGGTCAATTAGAGGTAATAGCTGAAACTCGTGAAAAGCTTTTCGAAGAACTCAAAGAAAAAAAAGCAAATGAGGATCCGGCTCTCATTTTCCGAGTAGGGGATTCCTCGAGACGACGAACATTTGGTATTAAAAGAATTGAAAAGATAGGTTCCTCTTGAAGGTTACATGGAAGTATCTTCAACCAAAAATGTCAGATCAGCTTGCTCCATTCATTCCTATAATTGTAAAAAATCCATTGAGAGAAAAACAGGCTCAAGTTCAAGCTTTAATTGACACTGGTTATGATAGATTTATAGCAGTTTCAGTAGAACAATTTCTCGACATTGGCTTGGACGAATACGAAATTCCTAAACGTGTACTTAATGGATCTGAAGCTACTATCGAATTGCAATTATTGGAAGATTTAAATAATAGCTCAACCATAATGTGATTTTTAAGGAAAAGAGACAAGACAATTGAAAGATGAAAGCAAAAGTCGTAGACAGAATAGAGATCACAACTAAGGTATTGAAAAAAATCTGTCAATTTTCTCTGTCATAATAAATTTTCCTGCTTTTAATGAGAGCGCTGGTTTTTTGCGGAAGTGATGATCCTTTAACCATGTATTTATATGATACTCGAGGTGATGCCAATGGTCTCCTATGTAGCAATTGATGATGTTATACGGCAAAAGCTGGAGATGCTTGCAGTTAAATTTGACACAACTCAAGCTGAGATAATCAGAAGAGCAATTTGGTTATTTGAAATGAAAGAAGTAATAAATCAGGAACAGATACCACCAAGAGTGAAAAAAGAATTAGAAAAGGCAACAGCATTGGTTTATAAGAATAATCCTAGAAGAAAACGTATTATTGACACGCTAAACAAACCTGGTATCGATATCGATGATTTGCGAATAACTCTTAGCGAGTGAGTTGAAGTTGACCTGAATAGATCTTGATAGCAATGTTTTCCGAAACCATGACTTTATCAACTGGTTGAGTATAAACAAAGAGAATATATTTGTGGATTTATCCGTTATCGTGTATCATTGGAGGATTTTGGAATAGATTTGAAAGAAATTCAGGCGAATATTACTCCTTTCGATTCATCATTGGCTCAAGATGCTGCTGAAAGAGCAATAAAGTCAATTCTACCTTTTAAACATCATGCTCGTGATTTTATTATCGGTTCATCTTCAATACAACGAGAGGCAATTCTCTTAACCTATAATATTAAACATTTTTCATGGATGCCTAAAGGTACTGTGACCACTCCAGAGAAGTTTATTGAAAAATATAAAGAAGAGAACAACTTTCAATAATTTCACCTCATTCTCATCATTGACGATACATCTAACGTAACTGTTATGACCGATAACCCCGTCGTCAATCAGGATGACAATTTTTCCCTGAAAAAATAATTTTCCATTGGTTTGAGATCATAATGTAAATAACAATCGTCCTTTTTGACTTAATTCCAATATCTTCCGATTGCCCATTAAGGTCTCATTCAAATATCCAGTGGCGACCAGGTGCTTTATTCTTTTACTCACTGTCGGCCGACTGATTTGTAGCTCTTCTCTAATCTCTGAGTGGGATGATTTCATTCCTAAGTTATTCATTTTGAAGACAAAGCGTATGATCTCCAACAACAGCTTAATATTTATTAAAAATAGGAAACTAAATACTTATAAATTCGTTTTTGTAATAATTACTATAGAACACAAATTTAGAGATGAATTATATGACTTCCGAGGATCAATGGACGTCTCAGCATTATAATGAGTTGATAGAAGAATATGCTGGGAGATGGGTTCTAATTAAGAATAACGAAGTCATCTTTG
>JAEOTY010000421.1 GCA_016839625.1 Candidatus Hodarchaeota archaeon | reverse complement strand
TCTCCTCTCTCTCCATTCAAATTTCCAGAAACGACACCTAAGACACGTTGGCCTGAACCCTAGCCTTTCTTGTAAAAGCTTTATTCCTTCTAGATCTGCTGTATGTTTCGGTTTGGGATACATTTGCTGTCACTTGTCTGGATATCGTTGTCCAGCAATTCTTTTGTGTAAAGGCAAGACATTACCTGAGTGCCTTTATATTTCTATTTTCCCTCCTCAGGATTGACCGACATGACTTAATCCTCTCATTAAATATACTGTTTAATTAATTGTATGAGTTTTCCGCGACTAAACGGTTTCGTCAAATATTCCTCTGCTCCCACTTTTAATCCCTGTTCTATGTGTTCTTTCCTAGCGAGCGCAGATAAAAGGATTATTGGTATCTGTTTGTAGTGATTATCTTCCTTTACATGCTTACAGAACTCTAATCCTGACATTTTTGGCATTCGCACATCCAACAACACAAGATCTGGCCTGTCTTGCACCCCCTCTAATGCTTCTTTTCCGTTCCTCGCTTCTCTTACTGAATATCCTTCCTTTTCTAAAATCAGTCGTAACAGTTCGAGGGTATCTGACTCGTCATCCACTACGAGGATACTCTTTTTAGCCTCATTCATTGATCTTTCACACCTCTTCTCTATCTCTTAATGTTGTCCAACTACAATTTTTTGATTACTCTTCCAATACTTTTGGCGTCTTCCACTCCAACCTATCATAATCTTCTTCTAGCGGGGATCATGATAGTGGTCAATTATGTCTGGCATGATTGTCCATCCGAACAATAGATTCATGTGCATAAAAACAACCAATCAAGACAGAAAACTATTACAGAACAATTCTTGTGCCTGGAACTTTAGGAAATAGTGTAATATCCTTAATAAGCTTCTTCTTTGTGAGAAATCGGATCATCCTTTCAATGCCCAGACCACCACCTGCACTTGGAACCAACAGTCCTTGTTTGGCATATTCTAGATAGTGTTCAAAATGTGTTGGGTCTTGATTCCGCTCCTGTATTTTTCTCAGAAGAATTTTATATTCGTAATCACGTTCTCCGCCAGATAGGACTTCACCAAATCCCTCTGGAAAATAGAGATCATAATTAATATAATGACCTCTTCGATGGGGATCTTCTTTGTCATAAAACTCTCTTTCAAAATCAGTAATCCAAAAGGGATCTTTTTCACGCATTGATATTTTATATCCAAAATCGCTGCCATATTTTTCTCGTAAATTCCAGCTATTATAGACATTAAATGGTTTACTAGGAATACAGAGGTCAACGTCCAAAACATCTAATTCTTTCTCGCAAGATTCTTTCACCTGAGAGAAAACGTGAATAATCAAATTTTCCATTAACAACATGAACTCGGGAGCTGTGGCTCCTTGTAGCTCGATGTCTAGCTGTGTAAACTCCAATAAATGTTTTTCACTTTCTTCTAATGCACCCAGTTCGAATCGTACGTTTGGAGACATGATATATATCCCTTTAACTCCGAGTGTCGCAATGGCAATCTGTTTATGAAAGATCATACTTTTAGTCAACTGTAGTTCTTGTCCTAGATAGCTTATTCGAACATCATGTACAGGATGGGTTAATGGATCTGTGATAGGAGAGAGAATAACAGGCATAAGCTGAACTAAGTCCATTTCATGTAGAAAATCGTGTATTGATTTCAATGCTTCCGTTTGGATTCTGAAGATCAGAGATAAGTGGTTATCTGTTGAAAACCTCTCGATTTCTAGTCCATGCACTATATTTAGTCTCATTATTCTCACAATTTACATTATCTCTTGAAATGAGACAAGTAATTTATCAAGAAGATAAGTGAATATAAGAAGATATTCCAATGAAACTGGAAAATTAATTAAATTTTAACAAGCTTTTTAACAATTATTGGAATATTTTTCCATATGGATTTTAAAGATGAACAGATCATAAAAATACTTGAAACTGATTCGCGAGCCACAACTCATGAAATTTCTAAGAAAACAAATATTCCTCAGACAACCGTTCACAATAGAATAAAGAAATTAAAAGAGAAAGGTATAATTAAGCGATTCACAATAAAACTTAACAAGAAAATAATTGGTAGAGGATTAACTGCCTATATTCTGTGTACTGTGTCCTATAGACCAATTGAAGGTAAAAAATTAAAACAATATGATGTGGCAAAGAATATCAAATCTCTACCTGAAGTCGAGGAAGTGTCTATAGTGACGGGTGAGATCGATCTCATTGTCAAGGTTGCTGTGGCAGACGTAGATGCCCTGAACGAATTTGTTGTGATTAAATTACGAGACATTGAGGGTGTTGAAAAAACTGTTACTAGTGTGGTACTTTCAGAGGTATAATAGCAGGTGAGCTAGCAAATCACAAACTATCTTTTGAATCAATTT
>JAEOTY010000420.1 GCA_016839625.1 Candidatus Hodarchaeota archaeon | reverse complement strand
TCGAAAAGACAAATCCACTTCGCTTGCATCGGTAAGACACGGGGGCTGGCGACAGCAACCGTGAGCAAGTGAACGAGTGCTGGGATAGAAGATCCCGTTGATAGAGCAGCAGTGTACGCATGGAGGCCTCGGCCGACAGGTTTAGCTGGCTGCCACTAATCGCACAAGGGCTAATTTTAAGAAAAATTGTGGAAAACGAGTATTTTCAAAAAATACTCTCGTCAGTTGGCTTGAGGATCGTAATTCTTTGAGGAGGAGCGTTTCGGTCTGATGTCTGGTTTTACTTTTCGGAGAATAAGTATTTGAATTCGGATGGGATTTATCTGGAAAAGGGCAAACCTGACGAGGGCTTACTCAAAATTAGTATCCAATGTTATCCAGACGGAGCTTTAACCAAATCCTTACGTTCTTATGCTGATAGTGTCATGGATCCCAGTCTTAAGAATTCTGTTGGTTTTGATGTTCCAACCAAAAATATCAGGATAAATAATATTACTATTAAGCTCATTCTTATGGATCTCTCAACCAAATCTTTTTTCCGTTCAAAAAAGACTATCGTCAGGTGGCGTGAGGAGCGTAATTCTTCGAGTAGGAGCGCTTCGGTCTGATGTTTGCTTTTTTATTTTCGGAGGAGGCAAATTTCAAATAACTGAATTGCTTGAAACAATCTCAACTCAGCTGCATAACCAATCACTTGGATGCGAATTTTTGTGGACGAGGGTACGCGTTCGTATCAGGTACGGCTGGGTTTCAATCGAGGTTATCTCAGAGCGGGTAAAAAGTATCACCCCGTTCCCCCTCCAGAAGAGTTCCCCTCAGACGTTTTTTCTACAACTGAGGTTATGTATCAGATCAAATCCTTTACTACCTCCAATGCTCTCGATATCATCACTCGTGGCCATGAGTGGTTAAAACAGGGTTATTATCCGAAGTTTGATCCTGAGTGGCCCGAAAACATCTATAAAGGACTTTCTCTCCGAGGAGGATTTTAAACACGGTTATTGTTTATCTTTTTTCCTTTTAATGAAGAGCAATAAAGGTCAGGAAAAGTGAATCTCTACAGTTAGAGAGATCATACCGTGTGAGAAATTTGGGTGCATATAATATGCAAGAAAAGAGATCATAAACTTTTGGGGTTTTTTTATAGAATTGTTCTTTTCTAGAAATGAGGAAAAGTTAGCATGCCTCTTAGAATTCCATTTACGAATTTTTGGGTATATTTAAAATCGAAAACGCCCAGAATGTTTCTGTTAGAACGACCTAGGGTGTTAATAAGGGGAATATGGGGTAGAAAGTGGAGGTTGAAAAAAATGAATCCTCCTACAAATCCTCCACCGGGTGTTGGAAGTCCTAAAGAGTAGAAAGAACTACTTGCTTAGATTCTTTCTCTTCCCTACTTCTTTTTTTGATTCATCATTAGAAAGTAATTCATTGTGCTTAAGATAATTAAAGGTTCGATGACATACTAAACATAATCAAGAGGCCAATTGATTAAATCTCAAATACCATTGGTTTTGTTGACTCACATTTTTAGGATTTGAGGTATCTTCCATTGGAGAGAATCTTCATCAAACCATGAAATTTTAAGACTGAGAGGAGAATGGTTAAGAATAATAGGCATTACTTCCCATCCAAGGTCATTTCTCATCCATTCAGCGAATTTAGGGGTTAAATAAGCCCATATATAGATATTTATCTTTGTAAAATAAATATGTGTATAGGGTAGCCATTCTAATAATCGTAAGAGTTGATCTAGGGGTATTAGTGGTAGTTTGATCCAGTATTGGTCTGGTGAAAAATTTAATATCAAACGCTGACAAAAGAATCCAGCATTAACAACTTGAAAATAGTCTAACTCCTTGAAAATCGAAAATTCTTTCTTAGAAAACTGTATTGAGGGCCGTCTAGTGGTTGAACCAAAGGGTAGTTCTTTATATGAATAAAAACCTCGGCTTTTACAGAAAATACTGATTACCTGGGTAGGATCAGGATATTTCAGATAGTTCCAGAGAGGACTGAATCCAGGTGATATATGGTGAGTAATTGGAGGCTTACTACGTCTTTTTTTGGGTTTTTTGGTCTTTAGAGGTTCTAAAGAACGCCATAAATTCGTCGTTATATCTTGCCAACCTTTTTCTGCTCTATAAAGTGCTAATGAGGCACTTATGTGTATGTTGATGATTTGGGATAGTTCGTGGATAATTAAGTGTCTTTGATTTTTGTAATTCTGTAGATATGTATGAAGATAATGGACTAATGGAGTTGGAACGTACAATATTCCAATATACGTATTGGGAAAGTCTTTGATTCTAAATACATCGCTAGTACATAAAATACTATTAGTGGGATCTTGGAAATTGATTATTTCTGGTAATGAAGTTGATTTACTCAGCTGGAAATAAAAAATAAATGGCTCTATTCCAAATGCAGAGGGATAGAAATAGAAAAACCACAAGGCTTCCATTGATGCAAAATAAGCATTAAGCGTTTTTGAGAATTGAGTACTTAACTTATTGGCAACTGTAGTGTTTATGAGGTTTCGATTTAGGCCTCCAAAGTTTTTCTCTTTAATGAGAGATAATACAGTCTTTAATACTTGAAGTTCATTTTTTTTTAAAGGAGGTATATGATTGCATGAATATTGTAATTTTTCCCACTGGGAATCTTCTAGAGATGTTTTTTCTCGAATAAGTGAAAAAGAACCAACTACGTGCGGATTATTACGAAGATGTACAACCAAATATTGATAAAAGTCTTCTGCGTGAAAATCTGCCACATTTAATGTTCTATTTGCATTCCCAAAATAGTCGACAGCAAACCAGAGAAAAGGTAGCTTGCGATAATGTTTGCTTTGGTAATATTTCCGATTGAAATTTTCGAAACGATTTGAGAGTATTGTCCGATCATAGTCAGCTTCTTCAAAATGTTGAAGGACAGTTAAGAAATCAGTGAGGATTTTCCTGTCAATAGGAGAATATTTTTCGATAAGAGCAGGAAGTTTTTCTATGACCGTTCTGATGTAACGTTTAATTGTCTCACGACGGCTAACCACCTCACTGCTCACCTTTAATGCAAAGAAAGTCTAGAATATCAAATGATTAATGCAATTAATCATAAGATAATCTCATTTTCTTAAAAATCTATGTATACTTTTATAGTTCTTATAAAGACGTGTTGGATTTGTGAGAGGAAGACGTTCTCAGTACGAGAGGAACGGGATGTCGGCGCCTCTAGTCTACGGGTTATCCGGAAGGGTACCGCCCGGCCGCCACGCGCCAAGCGATAAGTGCTGAAT
>JAEOTY010000419.1 GCA_016839625.1 Candidatus Hodarchaeota archaeon | reverse complement strand
ATGGCATATTCCCCGAGACATTGCTGGCATTTTGTTATAACTTAAAACACTTGAATAATCTTGTTTCTTACAAATCTAGTCTCATTCATCAGAGTTAAGACGTTTTAATAAGAAAAAAATTTGGAAATAGGGTCTAGCCAATAAGAAGGTCTGCAACTCCAACAATATAATTTTCCTTCTCCTACATATCTCCCACAAACCAAAAACTTCCCACACGCCTGTGACATATCAAACATTAGAATTTTCCTTTCTTTATCCTTCCTTTTCTTCATCCAAGAATAACAATTCCAACAATAATCTCCATCCTTGAACTTATATCTTTGATTCCCTAATTCAACCTTACAATCCAAAAATTTAGGCATTCTTTAGTCCTCTTCCTCTAATACCTTCTTAACTAAAAAGTTCTATTGAAATAGTTCTATTAAGAGTACCAGAACAACAAACAGTAAGATCTGATTTATCGAAAACCATTTATTGAAAGAATCCAAGAGAGGAATATTGCTGTAATAATAATTTTGTGGATCAAAACACTTCTTTTACTCACACACTATTTCATCAATAACTTATTGATCTTCTCAAGGTTCTTTAATAATTTAAAAATTAGAGTCCCAAACTTCATTTCGATAGATAAATCTAGAATTTCGATAATCAAGTATTTTTACCATCTGCTTGCTCACAATCATGTTAAGATATGCTTCAGGATTGTCTATGTTGAACTGATGAATTATTTCTAATGCTTGAGTGTACTGTAGCGGATGTCTTTTGGTAATAGAAAGAATTGCCTCTTTTGGTGTTCTAAAGGGCCTTGAGTCAAATGTTCCTACTTCATTCAAAGGTAGAATTTGAGTCGATTGAAGAATAAGCTTACTTAAATTCAATGATTCACTATCAGGAATTGTCACCCACGGTTCTGTTGGCGGCCTAGAAGGAATACTAATCTGGACTTGGTCGGGGTGAAAGACATCTAAAAACCCCTTTATTTCTTCCAGAGTCTCAACGGAATCGTTAATACCCTTGAGGAGCATCACTTCAATCCATAATTCATTATTAAATTCCAGTCTTGATTTCTTAAGCCCAGTCACTAATTTATTGAAGCGAACCTCTTTATGTGGCCGATTGATAAATCTAAACAGCTTGGAGTTTCCTGCATCAAATGTGGGCATAATCACGTCGACTTTTCGCATTTCTGCTCGAACAGTTTCTAAGGATAAAAGACTCCCATTAGTGATCACTGCAACAGGGAGATCAGTAAGTTTTTTGGTGCCCTCAATTAGAATACCCAGATCACTCGAAAGAGTTGGTTCCCCCTCTCCTACAAAGGTGATGTAATCTATTTTTCTTTCTTGCCTAATGGCCTCTGAAATTTCAGCCAGGATGTCCTTGGGATTGAAAAATCTTTTCCGATGATTCGTAAAGTTGGTCGTTTTTCCTAATTGGCAATAAATACAATTATAATTGCATGTTTTTTCAGGGATAGGTGATACTCCAAGAGATTGACCCAGTCTTCTCGAGGGAACTGGTCCATAGACATATTTAGCCATTCAATTCCCTCCGAAGTCAAGTATTGGTTTCGGGCCTTTTAATTTTTGTTTGTGAAATTTTGAATCTTTCTAGGATTTGTCGAAAGACCGTTCAGTTTCCCTCCAAATGATGATGGTTCTGACCGTTCCCATAAACTTCGCCTCGGTATTTATACTGCTGACAGGCTCTACCTATATGGGATGAGGTTTTGAGTATGCTTTCACCTTCATTATTCATATGATTATAAATTGTGTAATTATGAACCCGCCCAAAATAATATCCTACTTGATCCTCAAATCCTCCTTTTGCTTCTGCAGGAATACATAATCGCATTATCAAATCACTTCTGATCGTTCATTAGATGTAATACTTTACACATCGCCATTCCAGGGCCAGTGCCTCTAGCCATTTTAATTTCGCTCAAGCGTCCTTGGAGGTATATTTCAATATTTTTTTTGAGAGTTCCTTTAAAACTCGTATAGATTCTCATACCTACATTTTGCAAGACATCCCATGCATGTGAACCAATCTGTGGTGTGATAACTACTTGTACTTGTCTATTCACTAATGATTGGGCTGCTTGAATTCCTGCATCTCCTAAAGCGCCTTGTGCATCATTCGGAAATGTTGTTACCTCTTCTAGTCGAGAGATGTCTACTATGACAAAATAAGGGCATCGTCCAAATGTATCACTTATAGCTGCTGATAGATCTTCCCCATTCGAAGGCAAGCCAATTTTCGTTATGTTCGCTACAGATTTTTGTGTCAATAATTGATTGTGATACGTGATATATTCCTCTTAAGCTTTCTAGATCATTGAATCAAAAAACTACCAATTCTTCAGAAATAACTGCTACTTTATTTGTAATCTGCATTAATGGAATACCACGAGGTTTGAAGTAAGTGTATGTAGGATCACAGTGAATTATTCTCGGATTTCTACCTCTTGGTATTATCATCTACTCCAATGAGTAAGAATTAATTCCAAGAATAAGTTCTGCATAATTATTCATAAAGTTTTGCATAAATATTCATTATAATGTTATAACATCATTAAAAAAAATGGTTAGGTGGATCAGAGTCTCTGGTAAAAGACACTCTATGGGTTCAATTATAGCACAAAAATTAAAATTTTTAACATCACAAGAAGGTTATACCAAAAATTGGAAAATTCAAGATCCTCATGATAATATACGAGAAATTACGATAAATATTCAAAGGTAACAATACTTTTCATCGTTCAATACGAAAAAACTCCCTCCTATTATGTAAAACAGCCGAAATAGGTTTTAAGAGTCATAAAGTTGATCTATCTTGTATATACTAGAGTCGTTTAGGCAGGATTTTCTCTGTTGATAGTATGAAAGTTTTATTGTATGTCTAAAATACTTTACCTTTGATTCAAGGACTTGACTCTTTCAAGCTAACTAGGGTTTCGAGAGATACCTGTGATTCTTCAAATTCTTTTTCTTGTTCTAAGAGAGCTTGCGATGAGATATCTTCTGATTCATTTTTGGGAAAGCATATGCTAAAGCAAGTGCAATAAGTGCAGTTTGGAAAAAAATCCTTACAAATTTTTTCTTTTATTTTAGGGCTAATCATTTATTTCATATCCTCGTGATTCTTTTACTCTTCATAGAACTCGTGTCTTGTTTTTTGACCATTTCAGGTCAGGTAATTTTAGTAATTAAGAATTTATAAAACGGATGTACAAAAAAAGATCGATTTTGTAGGAAAAATCCAAATTACTGAATTAAAAAACAAATAATTGTAAGATTATTGACTATCCTTTTTGTACAACAATGTTGATCATACTATTTGATATTAAATATCCGTTTCGAAAAATTTTATAGGAAAACATTATCATTAATGACATTTTTATTACAAAAAAATATCATTTTGAATTCTTATAGTTATCCCCCTTAATAGACTTGGTTCTATTTCATAAAAGCTATATCAATTGTATCTTGTCTTTGGTTGAAAGAAAGATTGAGAGAATATCTTAGAGGTAAAGGTTCTCATTATCTTCCTCAATTAATTCGTATGTAACTTCTTTAGCTTCTTTAAAGGCTTTTTCTGAAAGTGTTTTGAAAAGATCGTCGTCAAAACCTTTTACACTCGCATAATTTTGTTCTAATATAGCTTTGAATCTTATATTATTTATTTCTGGTTGATTTACATGCGTTTTTTCTATAAAAATTTGAGAAAACATGTGCTTTGTTTTTTCTACCGTCATTTTTTATCCTCCAATTTTTATTTTGACCTCGTTCTTAAATTCAAATCCATGAATCCTATAGAAATAAAAGCCAGGAAGCCTCCAAATATTAAGGCCAAACAAGCAATGAAGAGAACAATTTTCCAATTAAATGCAATAAGAGAAATACTTGATAATAGAACAAAACTAAGAAGTAAAGTTTGCGAAGATGTAAGATCATTTTTTAATGCCATACCTGTTCATGCTCTTCTTCATGGATTGTTTATTTTCACATATTTCGGGATGAAACAGATAATCGAGTCACTCTTCTATTATGAAGTAAGATGTGCCTCTTCTTAGCTTCCGTTTGGATAAATGATTTAGATTTTTAGTTCTAATATTTTATGAATTACGTTTACTATCTATGAATGATTAAGGATTTTTTTTCCTTTCTCTGATACTCTTAATCTGAATCATCCCAAGTTAGTCTTAATATGACCAACTAGGATCAGATAAAGATCTCATTATTGAGTTAATAAAATGCATGTACAGAAGAAGCTTTATTTCTTGAAAAATTTCCATCTTGTTAAATATGAAAATAGATAATAACAGTTCTAATAAGCACATTTTATATACAGCAATATTATACAATTTTACAATATATTTTATCAGAAATGTTAATTTTATTATGGATATTTCATTATTTATGACATATCCAAATGCCAAAAATATCTATCCTGCAGAAGAATTACTATATGGATGACCTGCATAAAAGAAGTATTTTGTGATTAACAAAATTTCAAACAAAAGAAGCGGGAGGATATCTATGGGAACAGAGCGTTGGCAGCTGTGATTGCAAAATCGGCAATAACTGTTGGAAAGAATCCCAAGATCAACACAAAGACGGTTAGTGAAACAATAGAAAGTTTCATAAATCCGCCGTTACGCAATGTCATTGCATCGAAACCTTTAACGTACTTTTCGTCCTGATCAGGTTTCATCATTACTAGGTACCAGATAAGCCATAAATACCCAGCAGCAGCAAAGAAAGTAATAAGAAGAGCGCATAAACCAGCAAAAATTCCGAATATTGGGTCACTATTGTTGAATAATCCAAGAATAATCATAAGCTTCGACCAAAAACCTCCTGTTAAGGGGATAGAAGCTAATGAAAATAATCCAATTGTAAAACAGATCCCAATCACAGGGTCTCGCCGACCTAGGCCTTTATAATGATCTAGATAGTATGATCCTGTAGAATAGATCAAATATCCAGTTATCATAAAGAGTACTCCTTTCGCTATGGCATGATTCAAAGCGTGAAAAAGGGTACCACCTATTCCAAGGAGATTTCCTGCGCCTAATCCAGTAATCAGATAACCCATGTGGGAAATTGTACTGAATGCGAATATTCGCTTCAGGTTTCGAGCTTGTGGGTCTTTTCGCATAAATTGAACTAATGCATAAATATTTCCCTGAAGAGAGGTTAGAATTCCAATGATAATTAGAAAGTTACTCCAAGCACTACCTTGGAAAGTTCCCCCAATATCGGCCATTGTGACTGGTATTACTGTGAAAACAGTTCGCAAAATACCATATGTACCACCAATGACAATGATCCCTGATAACATTGCATGAGCAGGAGGTGGAGCTGCAGGATGGGCATCAGGTAACCAAGTATTGAGGAAGAAAAAAGCTGCGGTTACTCCAAAACCGAATATCATACAAAGAATAGCAATGTAGAGAATTGGTGATTCCATTAACGGATTTAATGCTTTTAATCCATCAAAACTCAGTGTTCCTGCAATTCCATAAAGTAATGCAACTCCAAAGAGATAGAGAAGACTACCCATGCTACTCATCATGAGATACTTAAAACCTGCTTCAGATGATTCTCTGCTGCGATAAAAGCCAACCATTGCATAAGCACAGAGAACCATAGTTTCCCATGCAACAAACAGTGTGAAGTAATCAGTGACAAGAACGATTAAGTTCAATCCTGCGATTACTGCGAATAGAATGGCATAGAAGTGAGCAAGATCGTTGTACTTATGCATGAAGTTAATTGAATAGATACATACTGCTGCATGAATGAGTGTAAAGATAAAGATAAAGAACATCGAGGTTAAATCCGCTTTCAATACTAATAGAACGCTTTCTGCTATTGTAGGATGAGGAGAACTAGACTTAAGAAGTTCCATTCCAAAAAAAATGGCGAGGATTAAATCTAGTATTGAAGAAAGGACCGCAATTAGATGTGAAATAGCTTTTTTAGTTTTCGATACATTTAGTAATCTTTCCACACCAATGAGAAGAAAGGTTGTGATAACTGGAAGCGCAACGAATATTAGAAGGGGTAATTCAAATCCTAATATATTTGCCATGATTTCACCTCAGAAGAATAAGAAAATCAACATTACAGCTAGTATAACCAATCCGATTAAGCTGAAATTGTAATTCAGATCACCAGTCTGGAGTTTTCGTAACCACCAAAAAACTTTCATTATGATATTCTGACACCACTGGAAGAAGTGGTCAATGTAGAAACCTTCTGCTGTAAGTGTTTGTAAAGATTGTAGATAGACATTCTTCTTGATAAATAGTATCTCTTTTGACCCATCTCTGTAGAGTATATAGCTGGCAAGTGCGCCTATCGTTACACAGCTGAGTGTAAAAAATGTGGGAACTATAGTTTCGATCGTTGGGAGGAGTACCAGTTCATAGTGCGAGAATGCATGAAAAAAAGCTGAATTACTAATCGAGAAGTAAGTTTGCATTTGATCAAACAACAAAGTTACCATTGGTGCTAAGAATCCAGTGATGACGGTAAAACCAGCAAGAACTACTACAACACTCGTCATAAATGGTCCTGGTTTGTGTACTTCTAAAGTTTTGGGTTTGTTACCCATAAAAACCATGATATATAACCGAAAAGAGTAAGCAGCTGTTAATCCTGCAGTTATTACGCCTAGAATGAAAAGTGTCAATGCGATTGGAGCCATGGTGTGTCCAGCTTGGAATAATTCCCAAGCAGCTCCTAGCACAGATTCTTTCGAAAAATAACCATTGAAAGGAGGAATACCTGAGAGTGCTAGCACTCCAATAAGCATTGGGATAGCTATTACTTTCAATTCATGGAAGAGTCCTCCCATTTTTTTAATATTTCTTTCGTCATGAAGCGAATGGATTATTGCACCCGCTGATAGAAATAGTAAAGCTTTAAAGATTGCATGAGAGAGGACATGAAATTGTGCACCTAAGAATGCATGATAACCAACGTTATAATCAAGATCTAAGAACGATAATCCAGCTATACATATGGCTAAAAACATATAGCTAAGCTGGCTAACTGTGGAATAGGCAAGTACGCGTTTAATGTCAGTTGATACCAGTGCTGAAGAAGCTGTGATTATTGCTGTAATTGCGATTATGAATGCCATGATTGCATAAAACGTTTCGATTTTAGCAGCCGCAAATACAAAGAAGAATCTGGACATTAGGTACACACCAGCTTTAACCATGGTTGCTGCATGTATTAATGCTGATACTGTGGTTGGCCCTTGCATCGCATCAATATCGACACTTCCTGGACTTGATAGCCAGGTTATTAGGGGAAATTGTGCAGATTTACCAACAGCTCCTGTAAAGATCAGAAGGGCGACTAATACCTGTCGACCTTCTGCGAGTGTTAAGAATCCACTCATGATTCTGAAGATGTTAACAGTTCCTAATTCTAGCCAGAGAACACCAAGACCACCTAGAAGGGCAATATCTCCCACTAAAGTAGTTAAAAATGCTTTAATCCCTGATTTTATTGCTAATGAACCTTGTGGATCAGGCTTATGGAAATAATGACCAATTAAGAAGTAAGAACAGACACCCACTATTTTCCATCCTGTATAGAGGAATATCAAATCACCAGCTAATACAAGAAGAACCATTCCTCCAACGAATAATTGTAAAAAGAACCAGTATCTGTTTAATGCCTCATCATCTTTCATATAATCAATTGAGAAAAGTGCTATCAAAAATCCAAGGCCTGAAGCTATTATGGCCATAAAGGTAGCTAAAGGATCAATTACAATTGATGTATCGAAGTATGATAACGTGCTACCAGTAATACCCTTTGGAACAAAGTGAATGACATATTCATCCCACGTCGTTTGTAGTAAGAGGAGTAGAGCGAATACAAATGATAATCCAGTGATAATTACCGAAAATATTGTACGAACTGTAGTATGAAACCTACCAATGATAACAGAAAGGAAAGCTCCTACAATCGGAAGCAAGAATACTAAGAACCACGGTTTAAGAATGAACTCAAGCTGAAACATTGTATATATTTGCATTTTATGAACACTCACCCCTTTAAAGTTGTGTAGGCATCCACATTGGTCGTCCCAAAGTGTTTCCAAAGGTTTCGCATAAACGCTAATGCAAGCCCAATCACAGCAGCTCCAACAGATAATGAAATTATGACAAATGTCTGTGCTTGTGGATCTACATTTGTATTTTGAGCAAAACCAAACGCTATAAATGCGATATTAGGTGCAGCAACAAGAATTTCTAATGCCATTATTACTCTGATAACTGAGCGTTTTGTAATCAGACCATAAATTCCAATCAGCAACATAAAAAAGGACAAGGCCAATAATACGTCAAAATCAGTGATATAACCAATTGAAAGACTCATTGGTGCTCCTCCTTATTATCTTGTTTTTTGGTAATTGGTGTGAATTGTAAATTAGATCCTAAAAGCGCCGCATAAATCAAAAATCCTTGAATCAGAGTGGCAGTCACTAACGTAGTCCATAATAGTTCCAGACTTTTTTCATTTGCTGAGTCTGGGTCTGTAGTTTGTAAAATCGCCCAAATTCCACTTTCTTGAGCCTCTAAGAAAAAAACTAACAGAAAAAAAACAATAACAGCAATACCAATTTTTCCGAAAAGATCCTTATTGCTCATAGTTTAACCTCCCTCAATTGGGACTCTTCCATGTCAGTCTTTCCTTCAGACGTTTCAGTTAAACTAGCTGCAACCATGAATAAAACTATTAAGACACCCGCATAAAGTAAGAATTCGAATACAGCAGCATAGTGAGCACCAACAAGAAAGAAAATGGATCCAATTCCAATTGATGAAAGAGCTAAAAGCAAAATTCCATTGGTTAGTTTTTCCACCTCAAGTGCTGCAACTGCCATAACTATTGTAAACAATGCGAAGAGTATAATTTCAATCGATGCCATTTGATTAACTTCCTAGGTTATTTGGTTTGTTCTTCTTCTTAGATTTTCGATAAACAAGTTTTGTTTCAATTGTATCTTCAAGACTAAACCCAGCCATTAGCCAGCGATTGTGATTTAGGGTTATTGCAGATTGACCCCCCTTACGTTTTATTGGACATGATTCTTCACAAGCTTGACAAAACATGCATTGTGAAAGGTTGATAGAGAACCAAAAAGGTGTTCCCTGCTCTTGTGAATAATTTGAAAGTTCAGTTGGATTGACAGGGATCAGATTGATAGAATGTGTTGGACATTCTTTTTCACAATTTTTACAAGCAATGCATAATTCTGGATTGACTTCTGGGGCCCCTCTGAATCCATCTGGAACTTTAATATGCTCAGAGGGAAATTGCACGGTTACAGATTTACTAAATAAATTCCTTGTGACTTCCTTAAATATGGGAAAGAGATCAAATATCCTCATCATTTTCAGAGCACACCTACTAGATAGATTATCATTAATAGTGCAAGAAAAACAATTGGTAAATAATACCGCCAAAAATAATGAACTAGTTGATCAATACGGAGACGGGAAAGTACTGTACGACTAACTGTGATAAGGAATATGACTACTGAAGTCTTAAGAAGAAATGTTGTGATGTTGATGATATAATAGAAAATATCCCATTGACCCACCAAAAATATTCCGTTAAATGTGGAGTTTAATGGCCGAAAACCAGGGCCACCTAAAAAAACGGCTGCAATTATCCCTGCAAGTGCAAATTCTAAAACTAAATTAGCCAGGTGACTAAAAAGAAGTTTTTTCCCAGTCAATTCTACATTCCAACCACCAACGATCTCTGTTTCCGCGTGAGCTGGATCAAATGGAACTTTTTCTAAGACAGCATTAGCTGATAAAATTGCTATGTAAAACAGAATAGATAAGGGAATTATGTACAATAAATGAAGGGCATTAAAAGAATTAAATCCGAAGATTACATTTAACGGAATATCAATTAAATTGAATCCGCTCTGAGTAATATTTGAGAGGCGGAGTGTTCCAGTTAAGATAACAGGACCAATAAACGCAATAGTTAATGGAATCTCAAGTGATAATTCTGCAATAGCAGCTCTAGATCCTCCAATTAGACCATATGGATTATTAGTTGACCATCCTAGTAAAAATATGGATCCTGAGAGTACTGCTAATAAAAATAATATGAAAAGTACATCGCCCTCAAATGATATTAAACCTTCAGCTATGTATATAGGTGTGAAGAAAGCTAACAGTAAAGTTAGAATCAACTGGATCGGGGGAATAATAGTGAATTCAAACTTTTCAACTCCATTTGGAGTAATGTCTTCCTTAACGAGTAGTTTGAGAACATCGTAAAAAGGTTGCATGAACCGAGGACCTATACGGTTCTGCATTCGTGCATATATTTTTCGTTCAAACCAACTATAAAATAATGCTCCAGAAAAAATAAAAAAAATCCCAGGAAAAAGAATATATTTTAAAACTGTTATTATTAAAGAAGAGCCCTTAAATATAAAGAACGAACCTACAATGATTATAGCGTAAATCGCTGAATATCCAATGAATTTGAATACTGTGTTTGTTGAGGTCATTTTTTTCCTTCTCGCTTAAAAATCTAGAACTCCTGTCCCAAGACGATAAGCCCGATTTCCCCGACTTATTAAGTGCTCACCTGATAATTCCATTGTTTTTCCTTTCTTTAAGTCCACAAAGGTTACTCTATCCATACATCCTATACACGGATCGATAACTCGAATAACTGGAGGAATGTCTGCTACTTGTATACCAATCAGTCGTTTTTTCAAGCTGGGCATATTAGCAAAGGTTGGAGCACGAACTTTAATACGTTCAGGTTTTCTTGTCCCATTTGACTGGATATAATGAAGATTTTCTCCCCTTGGTGCTTCAACACGACTGATTCCCTCTCCCTGTGGAATTATTCGGGGAGATTTAATTTTTAAGTCTCCTTGTGGCAAATTTTCGAGTACTTTTATGGTTAAATCGATCGCAACAAGGGATTCTTCCAAGCGAATGATCAATCCGCCAAAAATATCTCCTTCAGTCATAATAGGAACATCGAAAGAGAACTGATCGTAAGCTGCATAAGGATCATCCCTCCGAATATCTACATCAATCCCACTAGAACGGGCATTAGGACCCACTGCACACAAACTTAAGGCCTCTTCCTTTGTCAATATTGCAACACCCTTTTGACGGACAACAAAGCTTCTCTCTTTCATCATCATTTTTTGGTGCTCTTCGATCCTTTTGCGAAGCCTTTTTAATTTTGGAATTATTTTAACTACTTGTTCTGTACGAATATCCCGTCGAACGCCTCCTATAGCATGCATAGCGTAATTAACTCGGTTTCCCGAGATTTCCTCTAAAATATCCATTACTATTTCTCTGTCTCGCCACGTATATTGAAATATTGTATCAAAACCAGTATTGTGAGCTAGTATACCATACCATAACAAATGTGAATGAACACGTTCAAGTTCAGCTAAAATTGTTCTAATGAATTGAGCTCGTTCTGGTATATCATATGTTATCTTAGCACACTTTTCTACAGCTTGAACATAACATAATTGATGAGCATCACTGCAAATTCCACATATTCGTTCAGCTAGATAAAGATTTTTTTGCCATGTGCGGCTTTCAAACGCTTTTTCTATTCCTCGATGATTAAATCCAAGACGTAAATCAACATCTCTGACAGTTTCTCCCTCTACATGGAAAATAAAACGTATTGGCTCTTCAAGGGATGGATGTTGAGGACCTACAGCTATCGAATAATCAGATTTTTCAGAAATGTACTCTAATTGCTCACTTCGGATGTATTCTTTAAGTTTTTTCTCAGCTTCTCTTTCTTTCCTTGCTTCAGCAAATCTTCTACGGATTTCTTCTGAACTAATGTTTTTCCTCAAGGGATAGATGTCTCTAGGTAGAGAATCAGGTGTTAGTATCCGTTGGAGATCAGGATGATTTTTGAATTGTATACCCATCATATCGTAGACTTCTCGTTCATAATAAATAGCTCCTGGAATTTCTTGTACAATCGAATCTATTTTTGGATCATTCTTATCGACTCTAATATCTAGAATAACCTTCCCCATTTTTCCCCCTGTTAAGTTTGTGGAAAATGGATAAAGTAACTTGTAATTATCTTCCAGATCTTGAACGACAATAGTTGATAAATGTGAAACATTGTAATTTCCCTTAAGCTGTTTAATAATTTCGATTAGCCTTTCAGATGGGACTGTAACATATAAGTCTAATGGGTAATCCGTTGGTTCACGAATTGTCAGATTCATTGAGGTGACAATTTCATCTAATGCTTGGATTCTGCTTTTCGTCATATTTGGAATCACCTAATCTTTAGTTTCTCTGTCTTTAGAATTGATGTCACGTCGTACCTTTTGAATTAATTTTACTACACCATCGACAATAGCTTCGGGACGAGGGGGACAACCTGGAATATATACATCAACAGGTATCACCTTATCTATCCCATCTAAAGTGTTCCAAGTACCTTGAAAAACGCCACCAGTGCTTGCACAATTTCCAATTACGATCACAAATTTAGGTTCAGGTATTTGTTCATAAATACGTTTCAGTCGTGGTAAGGTCTGATTGGTCACTGGACCAGTAGCCAATAAGATATCGCAATGCCTTGGTGACCCTTCCAAGAGAATACCAAAACGTTCAACATCATATCGAGGACTGAACAACGCGAGTGCTTCGATATCACATCCGTTACAGGAACCAGAATTAATGTGTCCTACCCATGGGGAGTTTGTTAAGGCATTTATTACTATCTTTCTCTTATTTATCAGTTGAGAAAACCTCCAAAATGAATTACGTTGTCGGTGTCTTTATCGCTAACATGAAAATTGCATAAGATGTAATTATAAAATATAAAAGAGGATAAAATATATCGATAGTTGTAACCAAAGTAAGAATCAATAATGTAGCAAACATAAAAGATATAACATGTGATATAGAAAAGTAAGAAATCCAGATAAACGTCTTCTCCAGGTAACGCCTCCCATGGGGTAATACTGTCTCTCCACTTTGATATAACTGTTGTTTTAATTGTGTCTTTTGGAAACCTGAAATTTGTAACCACTGAGCTAAACCATATAAACATATTACTGCTACAATTGCAGCTATTAATCCTGGTACTATCTCGTTTAAGAATTCCAAAGAATAACCACCCTTGACAGCCTTTCAAAAGAAGTTGTAGTTTTATTTCTTTGTTGTCAGATTTTTCTTTCCAATCATTCTTAATTGTATTTAAATTTACAAGGTTATTTATCCATAGACGGTGAATATTCTACCTTTCGAACACCTCCTAAACGTTTGTTTGAGTAATTTAATTAGCTATTTTTATCTCAACTAGTCGACCTTGGCGAAATAAGTCAAAGTTTTCCTGAATTGTTCCATCAATACCTAAATAGATTCTTACTCCCGCTTTTAACAGGATATCCAAAGCGATAGAATCGATATCAGGTGAAATAACTGTTTCGACTTGTTGATCGATTATCAACTGAGCTACTTGAATACCTGCACCTCTTGCAGCGGTTTGGGCATCATTCAAGACTATTTTAACAACTTTCTGTTGGTTTGGATCCACTATTACAAAATAAGCGCAATGTTCAAAGGAGTTCGCAAGAGGAGTTGAGAGGTCTTTTCCATTCGAAGGTAAACAAGTTTTCATCATGTTTATTTCGAGACTAAAAGCTTTTGGTAATTCTTCAAGTTTTAATTCTGCCATACAAAATTCCTTGGGTTTTTCTAGTTCTATTTCTTTTCAGGTAAGTTTTGAGATTAATTCTTCTAATTAACTGAGGGGGCTTTCAAAATGTACCCCAAATCCATCAATGAATGGGTTTGTTCTCTCGCTCGCTTAATGAGGGCTTCAGCGCGTTCAAATGCTTCTTGACGAGTCAGTTTAAGTCTGGCAATACCTTCTTTGATTGCTTGCTGACCAACCGCTACTGCTTCTCGAGGGAATACTTCCCACTCATCCATTGAGGGGATAATATAGTCAAAAGCTAATCCCTTGTCTTCAGCAGTTTTTGCTAACTCTTTGGCAGCAGCAATACACATTTCATCTGTAATGGTCGTTGCCATCACATCAAGCGTTCCTCGGAAGATTCCAGGGAATCCTAAACTATTATTTACTTGATTTGGAAAATCAGACCGACCAGTTGCTACTATCACTGCTCCAGCCTCTTTTGCTTCCCACGGCCATATTTCAGGTACCGGATTAGCACAAGCAAATACTATTGGATGAGTAGCCATTACTTTGATATGCTCCTGTTTTATTGTTCCAGGACCAGGTTTGCTAGCTGCAATCACCATGTCAGTGTCTTTCATCCCATCAAACATATCTCCTTCTCTACCCTCACCATTAGAATTGAGGCACATATCCCATTTTAAATTATATTCCTTTTTAACAGCTTTAATATCCTTTCTTCCAGGGTGCAATATTCCTTTAGAATCCATCATGATGATATTCTTTTTGGGGACGCCTGAAGCTACCATAACTCTGGCAACAGCCATGTTTGCTCCACCTGCTCCAACCATGGAGAAGAGAACCTCGTCTAATCCTTTGTTTACAACTTTTAGAGCGTTTAACAAACCCGCGACAACAATAGTTGCTGTTCCCTGCTGATCATCATGCCACACAGGAATTCGCATATCTTTGGAGCCACGGAGAACATCGAGAATTTTGAAACATTTTGGTTGTGCAATATCTTCTAAATTAATTCCACCAAAGCTAGGTTGAAGGCATTTCACAGTAGTAATTATTTTGTTGGGATCATGACAGTTTAAACAGATTGGAAAAGCATCCACTCCTCCTAAATATTTGAATAATAATGCTTTTCCCTCCATTACAGGCATGGCAGCTTCAGGACCTATATCACCTAATCCTAGAACTCTACTACCATCTGATATTACCGCAACATTGTTCCACTTATTTGTTAAGTTATATACTTCGTTTGAAATATTCTTATGTTGCGTTTTAATTTCGTTTTCAATAAGTCTACATGGTCTTGCTACTCCTGGGGTGTACCAAACCGCAAAATCGTCAAAATTATCTATTTTAACTTTTGAAGTAACTTCGATTTTTCCACGATAATATGGATGCCATAAATCAGATCTCCGATTAGGAAGATCAGCTTTTTTGAGGAGCTTTTCAACACTTACTTTTGCCATGAATTATCCTTCTATTCAGTTTTTATATGGTACTTCCGCAAAAGGTCATGTAAATATTAAAAAATTAGAATAATAAATCGTATGTACAAAATTCAAGTCATTTCTGCAAAAAATGGTAAAAAATTATCTTCAGAATGAACATTTAGAGATTCAAATCAACATTTATTGCACAGTAATATTGAACAACTTTCAATTAGAATTTGTTGATTTTGGAATTTTTATCAAATCATTATGTACATTTTTAACACTTAAACGTATAATTGATACTTTGTTTTAATAAATGTATAAAATGGACATTTCTGTCGAAGATATATCTTCAGGAAGCCTATATGCAAAATTATCACCATTTATTCTTCAAGAGTGAATAGTCATAATCACAAAAAATATTTTCTTTTGTTTAATTTTTATGCAAATAATATGTCTTCAAAGCAGGGACTCCTTTCATTCATCGAGTCAGCGAAAAAAGGGAAATTAATTATCTTTTGTGTTGGCAATGAAATGAGAGGAGATGATGGAATAGGGTCAATGATTTATAACAGACTACGTAGTCAATTTGGAACTGATTTACTGCTTTATAATGTTGGAGGGTCTTTGGAAAATTATCTGTCAGTCCTTACCAAAAAAAACGTTACTCATTGTTTAATAGTCGATGCTGTAGAATTTGGAGATAACGAGATCCCAGCTGGTACTGTTGGCTTTTTTAAACCATCAGATCTTGAAAACAAGCAAGTAACGTTTAGTACTCATCTCATCCCGATGAGGGTTCTCGTAGATTACATGAAGAAAATATCAGGAGTAGTAATTAGGATATTAGGAGTACAACCAAAGACCCTTGAGTTTGGCGCTGAAATGTCCTTCGAGGCGTTGAATGCGATAGAAAAAATCATAAACTTATTAGTTCCGCTTTTACAAGAGAGTTCCACAAATCCTCATGAAAAAAAGCAATTGATGAACTGATGGGTATGAGAGAGGAAAAAAAATTGAGAATGAGTAAATAATTGAACTACCGAAATTCATTTCAAGCGGAACTTAATGTGTTAAGTTTTCTCTTGTAATAATTGCAATTTTCTTTTTATGAGCTCAAGTGAGATAAAGTTTTGATTGATAGAAAAAGTCATTGCTGGTGAAAGATAAGTGTTCTTGATACCCTCTATGCAGGCTAGGAATCTTTGATGATAATTTTCTTGCCATTCTAGGTGATCTTCTATGGTCATAAAAGTACTTGCTACAAAATAATTGTATCTTCCAACATTAGCTTTGATCAGGAGGGGAACATGCGGGTCATTTCTAATGAATCTCTCAACTATTTCACATTTTCTCCTAATTTCAAACAAAGAAAACACTAGCATGAAATCAGGGGGAACTATCACTCGGGGGAATCTTGAAACAGGATTTCCAATTAATCCGTCTTTCAGTAAGGTTTGAATCCTCCTGATAATAGTATTTCTATTTACATCTAAAGTTTGGGCTAAATAATTCTCGTTTGTTCTTATCGATTTTCCTTTTAGAGCTGCGTTTAGAATTCTTAGACTTAATGAATCCAGTTCATAATCACCAATTTTCTTAATTTTTCCCTTTTTAAAACCTAGATTGATAATTCTAAACGGTGCTGAAGGATCATACTTTAAAATACGCTTTGTACTGAAAAGTAATGCATCAGGAGGATGCCGATCCTCCTCCTTGATGATTTTCTCCTCCTCCAAAATATTATCATTCCAAGTTTCATAAGAGAAAAGATCTTCATGAAATTGAATAGTTAGTGTATTATAGAGCTCTTCTTGGAAGAAAAATGCAGCAAAGGTATGTGGATCGTGTTCAATAAAAGTTCTAGTTGCCTCATCGCGATAAAATTTATCCTTTGAGATAACCAAAAGAGGATATTCTTTGAATAGCCACGTTAATGGATATAATGGCTTATCAATAATTTTATGTTTATACAATTCCTTTACTCTTTCATTTATAGTATTTCTGTGTTTTTGGAATTGCTGCGAGAGCGCACTAACATTAATACTTACTCCTTCTCCAGCACAAAGGAGTAGTAGCAATTTCAGATTAAGTTCATTCTTCAGTATTTTAGATTTTGAGTTTAAATTCTCCATATTCTCATCTACTAAAGATTTTTTTTAGCTTTATTAATCCGTGCTCATCCTCAATTTTCAGGAAATAAATAATTCCTCTTTCATTGGTAGGTTCAAATTCTAACGAAATATCTTTTTTTGGTTCCCATTTTGCTACCCTTGAAATCTGGATATCTTTACCAAAAAATCCCTGTGATTCATAAATCTTGATGAGAGTATTAATTAAAAAATCTGAACTATGATTACGGACGACGACTCGTACAATTTTGCTATCTTCAGAGCAATTGACTTGAACAATCTTTACTTGTTTGGGTTTTAAACCTAGAATTATTTCTTTCTTCTTATTTTGATTCTTAATTTTTTTTTCTTTAGGAATTGAAAAATGTAATTTTTTGGGAACTTTAGTAAGTATTTGTTTTAAATCTTGATTTAGGAAACCATTTGATTTATTTTTCTTATCTAGTTGGATTTTAAGTTTGTCTATAGGTATTTTTGGAATGAGTGAATTACATAAGGTTTCGAGCTGTTGTTTAATATTTCCAGATTTCTCTTCTATAAATTCCCCAATTTCTGAATTTGCCTTTATTTTTAGGTGATTTTCTATTAAAAAGCATAAATCTTCTCCAATAGTACTTTGAATGCTTGTTTTAAGTTCATATAATATTTCTTGAGCAATGAAGGAGACTTCTGAGGGAGCTTTTACAATTAAAACAAATCTTTCAGGTTTCCATTTGGTCGAGTCCATTCCAGATCGTCTTTTAGTTCTCAGCGTGTGACAAAGAAATAGTGTGGCTGAATAGATAACACCCTCCAGTTCAAGATCTATTGTGACAAACTTTGAGGTGGTTAAAAACTTATCTTGATGCCACCATATACTATGAATCGAGATTATCTGCTTTTCATTCTCATTTGATACTCCTGATGGATATGCAAATAAAGGGATATGCCCTCTGATCTCATCAAAAAAATAGAGATAAATCCCATAAGATGTGTTTTGCTGATTATGATTAAGTTTAATGACATTCCTACGGTTCTTGACTAAAAAATTCCTCTTCTTTAGATAGACTTTTTTCCTCTTTCTGTGATTCATTCTCTAATAAAACTCATTCTAATTAATTGAGCATTTTTAATCGTTTGTACTTGAGTGAAACTCATTTTAATTTAATAAACACCATGAATAACTCTTTTTTTTATAGTGAATATCTAAATGATGACCATTTAGTGTATACTTGTTTTAGACAATATTAGTCGTGTAAAATGTTGAATTTAAATTAAAAAAGTGTGTGTACATAAATAGAAAAATAATTGAGAAAAATGATAATAATTCAAGTTAGAAAATAGTGTATATGATAAAAATTAATGTAAATTTTATACAAATTTTCCTTTAAAAATTGGTGAGATTATTTTGTAAAAAAATGATAATTTTTTCCAATAAAAACGTATAATATTGTTGTACACGTAAAGTGTCTATTGGAACCATAATTGTCTGTTTTGAAATCCAATAGACTGTTATTATTTCCATAAATAAAGCCTTTTTTGTACTCATAACAAGGATCAGGAAAATTGTTTGATTCTAGTTAAAAGGAACTTTCTAGTGAGATTTTTTAACTGTTACACCCGAAAGAATCTAACTAACATAACAATGATTCGAATCACTAGGTTTCAAAGAAAATATAGAAATTACAACTCGGGGCGCCTTTTAAAATTGTGTTCTCGGCAAACACCTTTACTGGCCTTTTAAGAATTGTTTCAAAATTCTCTCTAAACCAATTGAAGCAATTACACAGCATAGGAGATTTTATTATGTCAAACTTTACTAAAGGACAACGAAATTTAGAATAATTCACAAAAATGGTATTGTTATCGATTTTCTTGTAGATTTCTTCACCATGAATCTCATTAACTTTTTCAATGAAGGCATCAATACTACGAGTAGCTTCCCATATTTTCCAAAATATTTCACCTGAATGGATATGGGTACAAGCACGTCCATTGATTTCTAAAATTTTGAGCCAATCTTCATCTCTTAAATGTTTTTTCCCTTCCAAAAGCCCAGAAAACCATTGTTTTAGGAAGATCTTAAATTCCGTATCCACTTCAAGATTTTCCTCACCTGACTTGATTTTCACGGATGGATTACTCATTTTCTTCTTTCTTAGCAGTCATAATTATAAATTATTCTAAGCGTGAGTTGTATTTGGTATTTGATTACTCTCCTAATTGTTTAGGATACAATTAGGTGATCTTGTATTTAACAATTATATTAATCTATGAAATGATCGGATATGAAAAGAATGCAGGAACAGGACATAATTATCATTGGCGCAGGACTTGCAGGATTGACTGCAGGAGCAAAACTAGCTAAAGAAGGAAAGAAAGTTCTTCTAATTGAGCAACACAGCAAAGTTGGAGGATGTGCGACTGTTTTTCATAGAAAAGTTGAAGGACGAAAAACAGGTTTTGAAGTCGGATTACACGAGATGGATGGCTTAGATAGTGCATTTGATCCTAAAAAGATGATTTTTGAAGAATTAGATGTTGTTGATAATGTAGAGTTCATTCGTGTTCCTGAATTTTTCCGGTTAACAAATGGCAGAATTGATATTACGATCCCGCATGACATTCCTGAAGCAAAAAATGTTCTCTCGAAAGTCTTTCCGACCGAAAAAGATGCGATTGAGACTTTTTTCAACGATATCATCCAAAATTTCAATTTTCTTGTGAAAGGTAACTTAGAAAAATTAGCGCCCATCAGTCAAACTAGTGTTGGAGAGTACCTTGACAATATTACTGATAATGAAGATTTAAAATTTGTACTGGTTGGAAATTTGGGTTATTATCATGATGATCCTTATAGCTTATCCATGATTTTCTTCTCTGTTGCTCAGAACAGTTACCTTAATGGTGGGGGGCATTTCATCAAAGGAGGGTCACAAACACTTTCAGACCATTTAGCGAAAGTAATATCTAATAACAACGGAACGATTCTCTCAAAACATCTGGTTACAGAAATCATCACGGAAAATAATAACGCCATTGGAGTCAAATACAGGCGTACAAAGCAAAAAAAGGAGGGGGATCTGGAAGAATTCTCAGCTTATGCGAAATTTGTCCTCGCCAACGCAGCTCTTCCCAATGTGGTCAATGATCTTGTCCCAACACTCCAAAATACCGAATTTCAAAAAGAGGTCAATTCGTTTAAAATTGCTTGTTCATTACTTTCCCTATATCTTGCTTTTTCTAAACCTCCAGCGAGTTTAGGGAATAAAGCCTATTCTACGTTCATTTCCTCTGAAGATCTCACTCACTTGCGAGACTTCCATCCTCAAGAAAGAACAAACGATTTCACAAAGAAAGGATTTGCTTTTGTTGATTATGATATTATAGATTCTCAGATTAATGAGGAAGGAATTTATACAGGGGTCATCTGTACTATTGATTATTTAGACCATTGGATCCAACTAACCGAGACAGAATATACTGATAAGAAAGAGAAAGTAACACAAATATTGATTGATAGGTTAAATTCAATTATTCCTGGTATTAAAGATACTATCATTTATAGTGAACTAGCTACTCCAAAAACGATTGTACAGTATACTCTTAATCCTGAAGGAACAGTTTATGGTTTTGCTCAAACACCCAATCAAGTTGGACCTAGCAAGTACCCTATTCGAAAACCTCCAATAAATAATCTTTATTGCGCATCTGTCTGGACGGGAAGTGGGGGTTTTTCTGGGGCGATAATGGCTGGCTATTCCTGTGCAAAGAAAATTCTTAAAGACGACAGAAAAACTAACTGATGACCTTAAAGTCAATAAATGCGAAAGTAATACTTTTACTACGCTTTAAATATATTTAATATACTCTCCCGAAGGACATTAACTAATTTCTTCACTCCGTCTGCAACTTCGGGTGTTAATTCTTCACTAAAGAATCCTGTTTCTTTAACTTGAATTCCATACACTTCAATCTGGTTTGGTACTTGATAACCACCCGCTTCAGCATACCCTAGTACTTGAAGAACCCCAACACCATGAGAAGAAACACCAACGGGTTGTCCTTTTGCGTATTTGCCTAAGTCGCATATATGGAAGAACTCTCCAGGTTTTAGACCCTGATCAGTCATAGAGGCAGCATCAACAATTATTGCAATCTTATATCCATCAATTTCATCTAGAATGTCGAATCCCCCCGTGTTCAAATATTTAAAGGAAATTTCTAGATGTTTCAAGCTAGGATCTTGTTCTAAACATTCAACAACTCGAATTCCAGCGCCATCATCCATTCTTATGGCATTACCTACTCCCAATACAACTAGAAATTTGGATTCAGTCAAAGTTCTCAATGACCTCTTATTTCTAGCATAAAATATTGATTTAGATAAACTTTGAGGTCTATTGAATTATCGATTCAATACTCTACTTAGTGTAAAAAAGAAAGAAGTTAACTAGTATAACAACAGATTAATTCTGTTATTATCCTAGTATTAGGCTGTTAACATCCTAGCTTTTTCTTTCACTGTTGCAAAATAAACTGCAAGGGGTCTATAGAGCATATGGGACCATTTCCCGAATGGGACTTCTATTATCAACATGGGGCCAGCAATCATGAGATGGATCACATAGATGATATAGCTGGGGTAAGTCAAACCTATAATCCGGGAAAGATGAAGGAAAATTCCAGTTAGAGCAGTGAAAAACAACAGAATTAGGAATAACCAATCTGATGTATGTGAGAACTTATGTATTTCCTCTCGTTTCTTATAACGACTCCACATCGACTCTAGTGTCACAAACATAAGTGCAGCTGTGCCATAGTAGCCCAGAAGTGAAGTCCAATGCCATCTGGTATCATCTATCTGAAGCTCGGGGATTAAAGGCCTCAATTCTGTTGGAAACCATTCGATTAAAGGCAACAATTCTACTGGGATCCATTCAAAGGGATTTTTGAGAAAGACGATCACCAATGAGAACATAGTGATATATCCTGATACAAGAATAAGATGTTTAATCCAGCGCCATTTATTATCGCAACCAGCCCACCGATATTGAGTTAAGGCACTGAATGCGAATTTGAAATAAGCCCCGATTGTTGTTATATAGAGTTTGAATGGGACTTTCACAGTGTCATCTTTTAACATAATAAAGTAAAACATTCGAAAAGCATTTGAGAGGAGGAAAGTCGACAAAACACCTAACAATACAAGATCTCCAATATGAATCCAATCTACTGGTGCAAAAGCGTCGATCGAGACATGGCCAGCCTCCATCTTACTAATCCCAGTTAGTGTTGCGACTACAAATATACCTAGAATTAAAAGAGCTAATCCAATGAGAGCTCCAAATTCCCATTTTTCCGACAGATAGAACTTTTTAGATAAACCTGTCCAGTCATACCTTGATGTAAGGTATCGACGTGTCGCCATCATAAATTCACCTGGTTGAGCTTCGCTTGGACAGGTTGTTGAGCAATCACCACAATAGTAACATAACCAAGGTTCCGTAGATGACAATAATTTTTCTTCTAAACCCAAGTGAGCATATCTTATTAATTTCCTTGGAAACTCACTTCCACTAACTGATAATGGACATGTAACGGTACATTGTCCACATGAAAAGCAAGCAGAAACATCAAATGCTCCAAATTTCTTAATTGTGTTAAATACTTCTGGTTTTACAACGAGTGCCTTTTTTGAACCTGTTTGTGTTGAAGTAGCCATAATAATTTCACCTGTTCATGTTTTGGGAGGTTTTATTGGTCCAAGCTCCTTTATCTGCTGTGTAAACTCACTCATGACTTGAGCAAACCGTTTTCCTTCAGAAGCAGAGATCCATTCGAGACGAAGACGGCCTGCTTCCCAACCCAACAACTTTAACGCCTCTATCGTGTTATTTATACGAACTTCAGCGCTCAAGTTCCCCTCGATGTAATGACAATCTCCAGGGTGGCATCCCGCGACTAGGACTCCATCAGCTCCTTTAAGGAAGGCTTTGAATATAAACGAGGGATCAACTCGACCTGAACACATAACACGTACAATCCGAACATTAGTTGGATATTTCAGTCGAGAGACTCCTGCTAGATCCGCTCCTGCATAAGAACACCAATTGCAGGCAAAAACAATGATCGTTGGCTCAAAAGGTTCTCCTGATACTTCAGGTTGTTGTTTAGTGCTAGCTTCAGTCATTTTCTCATCACCATTTCCTATGGAGCCTCCACTGGTGGTTGATCAGTATCTGTTGACGCAACTAGCTCTGGTTTAGCAAGAATAGCATCAACTTGTGCTTCAATGGTCGTGTCTTGGAAGTGATTGATTGTAATAGCACTAACAGGGCATGTTACAACACAAAGACCACAGCCTTTACATACCCCTGGATTAACAAAAGCTTTTACAGTTTTTATTTCCTTTGTTTCCAATTCAATTACTTTTTCTTGAAGCTCAATTGCTTTAAATGGGCAAATATCAGCACATCTACCACAGCCACGACAAACATCTTGATCGACTTCAGAAATAGCTCCTTCCGAGAGAAGATAACCCGGTGCTAATATTGCCATAACCCTTACAGCTGCACCACTTGCTTGATAAATACTTTCATGGGTGAATTTTGGATAATGAGCAGTCCCAGCAAGAAAAATTCCATCCGTAGCAAAGTCTATTGGCCGTAATTTTACATGGGCTTCTAGGAAGTAATGGTCTGCTCTTAGAGGAACTTTAAACTTTTGACTAAGATCTTCATTTGGCTTTGGGACGAGTGGAGTGCTTAATAAAATTAAATCTGGATTTATCTGAAGAAGCTCTCCCAATGTTATGTCAAATACTTCAACTTTTCCATCGGGATAAACTACTGGTTTTTGGTTATCATTATAACGGATGAAAACAGCCCCAAGTTGTCTTGATTGTAGATACAATTCCTCAAGATCGCCGTAAGTCCGGATGTCTTTGTAAAGAATAAACACGTTTGCGTTTGGATTGCGTTCCTTGATACGAATACTGTTCTTAATAGCAGTGGTACAACAAATCCTCGAACAATATGTTCTTGGAGGTTCTTCTTCACGAGAACCAACACATTGAATCATGACAACTGTTTGAGGATTTAAATTTTCAAAATCAAGTTCAAACTCCCGCTGGGTCATAACGTTGGAATTCTTCCCATATTGATAATATCCATGAGGAACTAAAGGTTCAGCCCCAGTGGTAATGACAGCTGCTCCGAATTCGATCTCTTGACCCTTCACTGTTGCTTTGAAATTCCCAACAGCTCCGCTGATGTTCTCAATTTCAGCATTCGTGAAAACAGTGATATTACGTTCATTTTTAACTTGATTTTCTAATTCTGCAACAATCTCCTTCCCTTTGAGACCATTATGAAGCTGTGGAATCTGTAGGAGTTCTCCACCAAGCTGGTCTTCTTTTTCTATCAGGTAAACTTGATATCCGCCTCTTGCTATGTCAAGTGCGCAAGTCATTCCGCTGACACCTCCTCCAACGACCACTGCCTTCTGAATAAGAGGAATTTTTTCTTTCAATAGCGGTTCGAGCCGACAAGTACGAGCGATAGCTCCTCTGATCATATCTTTAGCCTTTTCAGTCGCCTTTTCCTCTGCGTGTGGATGAACCCAAGAAATATGTTCACGCAGATTTGTAAGCTCAAAAAGAAACTCATTAAGCCCTACTTCTTGAAGTGTACTTCTAAATAATGGTTCATGAGTTCGAGGTGTGCAAGATGCAACGATTATCCTATTTAATTTATGTTCTTTGATCTTTTCTTTAATTACTAACTGAGTATCTGCTGCACACGCGTACATAGGATCAGTGGCATATTTCACATTAGGAAATGTCTTAGCATATTCCGCAACTGCTTTAACATCAACCACTGAAGCAATATTATGCCCACAATGACAAACAAACACACCCACTCGGGCTTCATCTTCAGGACTTACCTTCAATGGCCTAGGCAACTTGATCTCTTCGATTTGTGTTCCCCTGACATCCTTTAACAATATGGAGGCCTTGGCAGCCGCCCCACTGGCCTGTGCAACAGTATCAGGAATATCTTTAGGACCAGAAGCGACACCACAGACATAAACGCCAGGAACACTCGTTTCAATAGGTCTTAGGTCATCCGTTTTGACAAATCCGTTATGATCAAGTTCAAGATGGAGGCAATCTCTTAAAAAGTCAGTTT
>JAEOTY010000418.1 GCA_016839625.1 Candidatus Hodarchaeota archaeon | reverse complement strand
TATTCGAACAGCAGAAGAAACAGCCTCTGTAAATCTACACTCCAGATATGATCCTGATCCAAATGCGACTGTTGTTGTAGGAAGTACTGTTAACCCATCTGTTTACAATGGTCTGAATAAAAACATAGTATTTTCTGGTCATGGAGAACCTGGCCGTTTAGCTCGAATGGTGTTAGATAATCGGGCTATCTATGGTTTTAACGATACAGGTTTATTTGTTCTTCCTGTTTTCGCTCCTGGATCGGATGGAATAGTAGCTTCGATGACTGTTTTAACTCAAATGGCCCGAGAACATGTTGAGTCTACGGATTTATATCGTCGTCATCAAATCTTTCCTCAAAGAACGGCAGAAGTCACCTTTCCCGCAAATCGAATGTTAGACTTCTTTACAACTGTTCTTAATGACCCGCCTCCTGGTTATTATGCTGTTGATACTTTTATCGGTATTAAGCTAATCACAGATGATAATGAATGGATGCACATGTATTTAGCTGTTGAACACGATACTTTGCAAATAGAAATTTTCGATCCACAATCAAGACCGGAGAGACAAAGTGAATTGATTGATTTTGCACGAGAATTAATAAATAACTATTTGACTTAGAAACCAAGCTTAACAGCGTATATAAGAAACCCTTTCAATTACTAATGTTATTTAGAATAGAGGCAATGTTTTTTCTCTCTTTTCTAAGGAATTTCATTCATTTGGAATAATTCCAATCTTTCGATTCATATTTATCAGTCACTAATCTTGATGCCATTCGTTTTTCTTCAGCTGTTAACTCTCCAATAGTAAATTGAGAATCTTTTCTTTCTGTTAAATCTGTCACCAGATATTCTGCAAGATTTTGAGGATTAATATCTTTTTTCAACCTTTCAGAAAGAGTGGTGATGTGTTGGTATACAGACGCAATCATACTTTCTTGTGTCCGTCCAGGACGAGCTTTCAAAACGGAGTACATAATTTTAGGGCGAAATTTGACTAATATGGTTCCATGTTGCAAAACATTATTCTTGTGACGCGCTTGAGCATTACCAGACAATTTTTTCCCGTCAGAAAACACGGAAGGACAGTGAATCTGTCCATAGTCAAGTGTTACTCCTAGTTTTTCAATAGGGTGAAATAAAAGATTTGAAATCCTGTAGTAATTCCTTTCTAGTGCATTAGGGTTCGAACTTTGTAGATTGGTGACAACACTGTAGGTTAATTCTCCTAATTCATCATGAAAAACTGCGCCTCCTCCTGAAATACGCCTAACACAGTTGAAACCCAATTTAGAAACAGAATTTATATTCACTTCCTCTGCAATAAATTGATGCTTACCAATAGATACTGCAGATGGCTTCCAACCATATAAACGAATGGTATTCAACTGATTCTTATCATAAAGACGAAAAATCGCCTCATCGATAGCCATGTTCTGTGAAGCACTATTTTTTGAGAATGGTAACAACCGCCATCTCAGATTCTTCATTGTACCCACTTTTAAAGGTGTGTTAGAGTAACAATCTACAATAGTACAAAAACTTCCCCAAGTTAAAAATGAAAACAGTTGATGTCACAATTTTGTTTTCCATTTATGATTCATTTGTGGGATTCTGTAAAGACTAATGGTTTTTCATCATCAATTATTATACCCTTATCTGTGATATCAAAAGGATGAATTCGTTTCGAATGTGGCATACCTCGCATTTTTAGGATTTCAATTCCTCGTTCTCTGGCTGAAGCAATTGTAATATATTGGAGATGTATAACGCCATAAGCTAAAAAATCTTCAGTCGAAAATTGAGGATATCTTGTATCTTGAACAATCTCTCCAGTAGATTCGTACACTGCTAACGTTGTACATTTTTCTTCCCATAAAATGCCAATAACGCGGTGTAACTCTTTTCGAACTTCAAAAAGATCTCGGAAAAGTAAGGAGAAAGTATTTAGTGGATCAATCACTAAACGGTTGACTCCTAAATTACGGACTGCATCAATTATCTTTTGAGTGATATAATCCAACGAAGCTTCACGCAGACGACTTGCTTGTTGCATGATCCCCATTTCAGTCGAAGTAAAATCTAGAATTGTGAGTTCACCCATCTGCTGAAGACTTAAGAGATCCCATCCATAATTTGCCATGATGTTGTTAAGAGCTACTACGGGTTCATTGAATGTCACTAGAAGACCTGGCTCGTGGTACTTTAGTATGCCCTCCAACAAGAATTGGACGCCTAATGTGGTTTTTCCTACTCCTGCTCCACCCCGCATAGCAACAAACCACCCCGCTGGAATTCCTCCTCCTAAGATTTTATCGAGGCCATCAATTCCAGTAGGTTTCACATCAAGCGGCAATTGCAACGACCTAATTCATTGATTTGACCATTACGTTGAATAAAAACGATTCTCAAGAATATCTGAAATCCAATTCTAGGCTTCTTTCACAAAAATCATTATAAAAACAAAGAATGGGAACACAAATAAAAACATACCGAAATAAAGCTCTGGTGAGAAAGCTTTTTCCTTTCCTTGGATCATACCAAAAAAAAATAATGAAAATTAACCAAGTAAGTTTACATACAACAATTTAATATTCTGAAATAGATGAAACGAAATAAAAATGCTTGAATCTGAAGTTTACTATACTTAGACAAAATGAAATGCCTAAACATTCAATTTTTGTATGGGGAACGCGTTGTTTCTGCTTGTCAAGCTCTTTCTTAAAATTAATTAGGAATAAATATAATGAATTAAATATTAGGATTTTCCTAATCTATCAATTTATCATATGGATCCCTCACTTCCTCCTCACTTTCCATGACACGATACACCTTTATTTTTACCATATGACCTGCCAAATTTAGGAGCTCTACATCTTTCTTTCTGATCTTTAAATGGTAACCATTAGCACATCGACTGACTTTGGTTGTAAAAATTAACATAGGTTCATCTTTTTTCAGCATAGTTGTTCTTGCTCCTTATCCTTCGACATTGCAATTAGATCAAAAATATTCCTATCATATATCAATACAATATAGTATTTATACCTAGTCTTATTATTATCTCTCTATTCGAACTTACGGGATCTGTTGATATACTCTCCATTGATTTATAATTCTTAGAAGGCTCCTTTCTGAATATTTCGATGAAATAAAACAGAGTTATCAGATTTCGGTAATCTACATTGTGTTACAACAGTTTGTGAATTGTTTATCAATATAAATCTTGATACTACAATTCCTAAGCGATTTATGCTACACTTTGCGATCCTTAAAGTTTGCAATACTCCAAGCGAGTTCCAGAAAGGCAGATTCAACACCTGTCCCATCAAGTGCTGATGTTTTAGTATAACTAGCTCCGAACTTCTGTGCTATCGCTTCAGCATCTTCTTGACGAACTTCGATTTGTTCATGTAGATCGCACTTATTACCCAGTAGTAGTAAAGGAACTTTTCCAACTTTTTGACAGAAGTCTGAATGCCAACCTTCTAAATCCTGAAGAGTAGACGGTCGGGTTAGATCAAATACTAGAATTCCTCCACTTGCCCCAAGATAGTATTTCGAACGGATACTACGAAAAGATTCTTGTCCTGCAAGATCCCACACCTGCATGGACATTTTTTTCCCCTCATCAAGGATAAGTCTTTTTATAAGAAAGTTAGAACCTATTGTGGCAAGATAATCGTGTGAGAAAGTGAATTGAACATATCGTCTAATTAGAGAAGTCTTACCAACTCCTCCAGCACCAAGCATAACAACTTTAGCAAGATAACTAACCATTCCACACACCATCCTTTATAGCTATTATGGTTCTTTGTCTTTCTTCACTGATTTGGATTTATAAATTGAAATAAGATGAGATAATTTTAACTTATTCCATCTTTGTTAACGATTGAATTATTTAAAAATATGCTTCTATTAATAACTGTATTATTAATAAGATTTGATTATTTCCTAAATCTTGCCTGTGTTTTTAAATTTGTAAAAATACAGCTAATCTAACAATAGTTTCTGATGAGGACCTCAGCAGTGAAATATTTTTTAATAAAAAACCTCTCTGGTAAGATTGGTGAAGAAGTTAATGTTCGTGGTTGGCTCCATCATGTTCGTAGACAAGGACGGCTATTATTTCTAGTTATTCGAGATCATACAGGGTATGTTCAAGCAGTTGTAAAACCCACAATAGGAGAGTCGGCTTTTAAAGTAGCAGAAAAGCTAACGCGGGAAACTGCAGTAACAGCAAAAGGAATTATCAGGAAAGATAGTCGTGCTCCCTATAACGGGATTGAACTTCAACTCTTGGCTATTGATCCTGTCATTGGATACGCCTCGCCAGAGTTGGAGTTTGAAATTCGTCCTGATTCGGGGCCTCAGGTTTTTCTCGACAAAAGACATTTAGTTTTACGTGGTGAGCAAGCATCCAACATTATGCGATTTCGAGATTATACTTCACGAAGTTTCCGTGAATTCTTTTTTTCCAGAGACTTTGTTGAAGTTACTCCTTCCACTATTGTCCAAACACAGGTAGAGGGTGGATCAACCCTTTTCACTTTCAATTATTTTGAGCAAGAAGCTT
>JAEOTY010000417.1 GCA_016839625.1 Candidatus Hodarchaeota archaeon | reverse complement strand
GATTGGCCCGAATAAAGCTCAATGGCATCATAAAATAATATATTCATAATTTCAGCTTCAATATTGGATTCGATCTTCTCTTCTGGATATTTTCGACTTTTCAGTCGTTTTCGGAGGATATTAACATGGCACCGCAAGACAATAATGAGGTTAATAGGGCCTTTCAGGGGAATTATTCCCCCAACTAGACATAAGCGTTTCGTATCGGCGATAATTGACTCTAAATGAGGTATCAAGAGATCTTCATCGATAATTAAGGAATCCCGATTAATGTCATATCCAAGAAATAGTTCTTTCTCAAGGACTACCTCATTAATCTCTAAATAATTGAGAAATAATAGTTCTGTGAGCCTTCTAGCTACAGTTGTTTTTCCTGTACCCGTTACACCAGTAATATATATTCGAAACGGAGGGAGATGATTCATAAAACCAACTTAGAAAGGTATTAAAACTAAAAATAGTAAAAGTTATTAAATATTAATTCAATGATATAATTAAATATTTCTTTTTGGTGAAATGAGGGCTAATACGAGCAAAAGAAGGATTTTCCCAACTCGAAGCCTATCCTTTCTTTGAAAAATTGATTTTTTAGGTGGTTATAAGGAAATACTTGATTTCCTCTTTGATTTGTAGTTAAATCACTAAAATCCACCTCTTAGAGACTTTTGTGTATAGAAGTCAATTTCATACAAAGATTTCACCAAAAGTGATGCTGCTTGACCGAACAGGTGAGAGTTATCAGAACTGATCGGGTATGGTTAAAACCGACCACCCAACTCAGACATCTTTGTCATATATCGAAGAATCTGTTTAATGAAGCCAACTATCTAGTTTGACAAGCATTTTTTAATGAAAAGAAGTGGATTCGATCATCTCAACTCCAACAGGAGCTGTTAACTTCCCCTAATTTCCAACAATTACCCATCCGTACAGCTCAAAAGATCCTCTGGTTTGTAGACAAAGCTTGGAAGTCCTTTTTCGCTGCTTCAATCGAGGGAGGAGTTGTTGGAGTCTCCAAAGGCTTTAGCTCAAGTCATCTATGAACGAGCATATACAATATGAAAACGGAAACGAAACAATGCCCATCAACTACAATACAAATTTCTCAATAATTTAGATCAGAAAATCTCTAAGGAAATTCAACCAAAGTGAGGTTCACATGATGTTAGTTACTCGTACAGAACAGATTTGGTTAAAATCACATAAAACCTTCTCTTGGCTCTGTCATCTATCTAAAAACCTCTATAACGAAAGTAACTACTTGATTCGACAGGAATTGTTTAAGAACAAAAAATGGATTCGTTATAATTCCCTGTATCATATACTAAAGACCTCGGACAATTATCACCAACTTCCAGCCCAAACAGCTCAACAGACGTTGAAAATCCTTGATAAAAGCTGGAAATCCTTTTTCAACGCTATCAAAGAGTGGAAAAAGGATAAATCAAAATTTAAAGGGAGACCAAAACCTCCTGGATACAAACCAAAGAATGGAGAGTTTATACTAGCTTTTACAAACCAACAGGTGAAACTAAAAGATGGTGTCCTACTTTTTCCGAAAAAAGTGAGTTATAAACTACAAACTAGACTTCATGACAAAACAGACATCAGAGAGGTACGAATTATCCCAAAAGGGGTAGGATATATAGTAGAAATTGTCTATCAGAAAGATATTCGTCCTAAACCTTTGAATAAAGATAATGTTATTGCTATTGATTTAGGGGTTCGCAATCTCATAACTATGGTCAATAACAACGGCTTAAAACCGTTTGTTATTAAAGGTGGGGTTGTTAAATCCATTAATCAATACTATAACAAAGAACGTGCACGAATTCAATCAATCTATGGCCGTCAGGGGATACGAACAGGCAAAACCATTCAAAAATTAACCAACAAACGCAATAAGAAAATAACAGACTATTTCCACAAGACTAGCAGGAGAATTATTGAGTACTGTGTAATGAATGACATTGGAACGGTTGTTATTGGATACAATTCCGATTGGAAACAAAACTGCCAAATCGGTAAAAGGAATACTCAGAATTTTGTCACCATTCCGTATCACAAGCTAATTAAACAATTGGACTATAAAGCTACAGAGCAGGGAATAACGGTCATTAAACAAGAAGAAAGTCATTCAAGTAAGTGTTCTTTTTTGGATGATGAACCAATCGAACACCACGACAAATATCTAGGCCGAAGAATTACTAGAGGACTATTCAAATCCCAAAAAGGCACGATTATTAATGCTGATGTGAATGGTGCTTATAACATTATGAAAAAAGCACTCCTGAACGCTGTTGAAGCTGACAGGATAGAGGATGTCGGGTTACATCCCACACGATGGAGATTAGCAGTGGTAACGAGCTAGTTGATGACCTCATGTGAATAAAATTGAGAATACTTTTATCAATTTTAATAACCTTTCACTTTCTTTATCTTTAAATTTATTTCTTGATCTTAAGAATTTTGAGACATAAAGTGGCACATTAGTAGTATTGGTTTGAATCGTGAACTCTACCATATCAATTTTAGCTGAAAAGCCTTCCATTGCAAGAGCGCTTGTCAGAGCATTTTCTATTGTATATAAACTCAAATTTTCCAGTAGAAAAGGCAAAACAAGATATAATTACATTTATGAGAGCAATATCGAAGGCCAACAGATTAGTTTCTGGATTGAAAAAGATAACTATCGCCTTCGAAAAGGGGACCGTATTGTGATTTCAAGTGTCATTGGACACATCCTAAATTTTGATTATCATCCTCCTTATGACAAAGATACTAACTGGCATAATACAGATCCTTTAGATTTGATTGAATTACAACCTATAGAAATTCCAATTCAGGAGAACATGGTTTCTCATCTGGAGGAACTAGGTAAAGAATCAGACATTATTGTTATTGCCACCGATTGGGATGGACATGGAGAATCAATAGGACGTCAAATAGTTGATATTGCATCCCGACAGAATAAAAAAATCAGACATGGTAGAATGCATTTTACTAGCATTAATCCAAATGTTTTAACGAAAGCTTTTGAAACCCAAACAGATTTGAATTGGGATTGGATCAAGCAAGTTGATTCTTTGAGAAAACAAGATTTACGAATGGGTTCTTCATTAACACGTTTTTTTACAGTTGGAATTCAGAATCGGGGTATTCACAATCAGATTGTCTCGTATGGCCCTTGTCAGACAAGTGTTTTATGGTTAATCACAAGCCAATTTCTTGCAAATAAAAATTTCAAACCTGAGAAATTTTGGAAAATGTCGATTAAGATTTCCACATCTGAAGGCCCTTTATTTCTTGATTGGAAAGGTAAATCAGTAACGGATGAAAACATCATTGACTCTTTGGTTTCTACGCTAGAAAAAATCGCGAAAGGTTCTATTACGGAGTATAATGATGAATCAGGTACAATAAAACGGCCTTTACCATTAGATACTGATACTCTCGAATCAGAATGTGCTCAATTCCTAAGAATTAGCCCAAAACAAGTCGCAGACATTGCGGAAAAATTATATAATAATGGATTCATTACCTATCCTCGTACAGAGAGCTCTTTTTATCATGAAAAAGATCTTACAAATTTAGCAGAGAAATTTGTTTCGCATGAGGAATTTGGCCTCTTTGCACAAGAATGTATTACCTTGGGAGGGGTTCAGAATCCTAGTAAGGGGAGATTTACTAAAGATCATGAACCGATCAAGCCTGTAAAAGCAATAAAACGATCTGATATTGAAAAATCTTTTGCTGCATCACCTCATCTAATAAATAACGCTTGGAATATCTATTCTTACGTTGTTTGGAGGTTTCTTGCCACTATTCACACTGAAGCATCTGTTGTAAATCAATATATCACACTTACTGCCGGATCCGAGGAATTTATTGCAAAAGGCTTAAGACTCATCGACGCTGGCTTTCTGAAATTCTACAAATTTAGAAAAATCACTGTTAAAGAATTACCTCCAGTAGAGAAAGGAAGTATAATACCAATCGAAGTCTTTAAACATCAGGGATACACCACACCCCCTCCATTGTGGAGTGAATCCCAATTACTCCGAAAAATGGCAAAATTAAACCTTGGAACTGATGCCACACGATCAACGCATATTGATACAGTGCAAAAGAGAAAATATACTGTTGTAAAGGGTGCGTGGAGACTTCTTGAACCGACTTCTCTCGGAATAGCGTTATTCCAACTGTTAACACAGAATGCAGAAGAGCTTATTCTTCCAGAAATTCGAGGAAAAATTGAATCCTGGACTCAACAGATTAGAGAACATGAAAAAACTCCTGAGGATGTTGACAATCTCGTCATTGAATTAACAACTCGTGGTTTACAAAGAATGAAAGCAAACCAAGAGGAAATTTTTGAAACATTAGTCCAGGGTATTAAATCTATGACAGGAATTGGCAAGAATT
>JAEOTY010000416.1 GCA_016839625.1 Candidatus Hodarchaeota archaeon | reverse complement strand
GTTTGTTCGTCAGAATATAATTACCACGACGAAAATCATTACGATCAACCCTTCCTGACAAGACTATGTTTGCTAACCGTTGACATGCTTCCAGAACGTCGAATTTTGGTTGACGATCAGAGATCAATAACAAAGTAGATCTTAGGATTTCTGTTTCTGTTGATGTATAATCGTATATCCAAGCCTGACTAGGTAAATCAATAACGTTTTGTATCTCAAATTGTGCGCTTTGCATAAAAGCATTATCTTGTTTCAATTCATGAAACGGAGCTAGGATCCGGTCAAAGGTTTCAGTGAGTTCACTTGTAATGTTTCCTAAAATTTCCTGCCTTCTATGTTTATCCATGAAGGATAATCCAATCAGAAAATCCTTTTCAATCCCCTTACTAACTTCTTTAATATCTCCCCTTATATCCGATTTTTGACGAAGCGCGGCTGTTAACCATTCTAAAAATCGGCCAATTGGATAACTATCATAGGATGAATTATAAAACGCATTTATACCACGGAAAACTTCAGAGGAAGACATTTTAGGCAATAAAGCCTTAACTACGGTTCTAATCTGGCCTTCTTTGAAATATCCGTCATCAGAATCTCGCCTAAATTTTGTCCATTCAAGCTGTTCATTCAATCTATCAAACGGAAGCACGCTTTCGATTAATTGTTCTATCTGCCCCGAAACAGTGGATGCTCCCCTACGTTGCCTTAGAACATCCTGACATAACAAATTAAGTATTAACGCATCTGTAAAGATATTTTCTTTTCGATAGTAATAATTAGGACCAAAATACCGTTGTTTAACTTCATTAACTGTACTTTTAAGATCGTAAAGTTCGGTGTAAGGCCACAGGACTTGCCCAAACAGCTCTGGTATTGCATCCCTATGAGCTGTTCGGAGAAATAATGACCTTTTTTCAAGAATATATTCTCTTAAATTAACAATCTCTGGGTACAGAGACTTTATAGCTGGATTGGAGCTTTGAAATACATCTTTCCAGAAGCTTATGTTCTCTTCTTGAATATGATACCTTATTTGATATTGTAATTCTCGTAATCGGCTCTCTACATCTATTAATTGATCTGTAATTGGAACTACAACAGGAGCAAGCCATAATTGCAACGTTTGATACGATTGGAAAAATCTTTGAACTGTGAGCTTATAATCCTCAAGTTTTGAAGGTAGATTTCGGGCAGCACGAGTGATATCGAGTTGTGGAAATAAATATTCTAAGCCGACTTTTCCTAACTCTTCTTCTAGCTGTTCTTCAATGTTTTCTAGGTTTATCGTCATTATAATCATTCCTCCACTTGACGCATTTCATCTTCTTCCTTTATTAACTGTATAAAATCAAATTGCGGAGAAATTAGATCGTTTATCAATGATTCAATGATTCCTTGCTTTTTCATGGTAGCTAAAGTCTCCCCTGAAAAAATTAGTTCAGTAGTTTTCAAAGATAGAATTGTAGAATATAATTGCTTAAGATTTGTTTCCTGTCCCAACATTTGCATTGCTTTTTTTCCATATTGTCTAGTGAGAGATTGGGGTGTATCCGTAGTAGCAGCTAATTCTTTCCTTAAATCCTGGTCTTCTGATTCTTGTAGAATAATTCTTACTCGAGTCTCCATCTCCTGGAAATACTGTTCCCCTCTTGGCACCAGACGATTATAAGGTTCTCTAATAATTGTCTCAATATCTTCTTCTTCATTTTCTGATCCGAGTCTCTCAAAAACATTAGATACTGCTTCCAAGATTTCACTCTTGAGATCTTCTGTAAGAACATACTTCTTCATACTATTAATCCGTTTATTTAAAAGCATACGTGACTGAATTTTCCCTCCAACCCCTTCAGGCTCTGGAATCTGTTTACCAAGATAAGATAATATTGATTCAATCATCGTAACTCCTAATTCATGGCAAATATATCGAGGAGCGTATTCTGAGTGTTCAATCAAGACATTTAATGGTGAATCGTTTCCCATTTCAGAAAAAAGTTCCTCTCGGGAGTTCAAGAGATGAATTAACTCACTTTTATACCCAGAGAAATCCATTTTACTAGCATATTCATATTTTAACAGGCTCACAAGTCGAACTTTAATTGTAAACCACTTATAGAGCTTAATAGCTTGGAGTAATACTCTTTTCATTGTATCTTCGTCATCAAACTCAGAAATAATATCAAATTTTGTTTCTACAATATAATCCTTAGCTCTCGTGTCAAAGTCTAGTAAGTTTCTCAACCACAATTGAAAAATACGTCTCTTGTAGAACGCCTCATCACCTCCTCCAATATGTTTCAAAAGAAAATTCTGTGATAGTTTGACTTCACGATTTTCTTGACCAATAAAGGGTCTAGTGTCTTCTAAGCTCTGTTCAACAAACCTCTTTACTAGTACATTGTCCGCACTGTAAACGTCAAACAACAAATCAATAACTTCGAGAATTTCTGCATCAGTTAGGATGAATAATCGATCCTTAATAATATTAAGTAGACCGTACAATTCAATTTGACATTTTCCAAATTTTTTCGCACGATCCTCAGGGCCTTCGTACTCCTCCTCAAAAATTACCACCTTTTTTTCAGTTAAATCGGGATCTAGATTCCGAAGTAATTCTCTTCGTGCCTCAGGATAGAGCGTCTCTTCGTATTGATTCGAGAATAACGAGGTTCTAAGTATAAAGTCAAGTTCTTTTTCTGGGAGTGGGAGTAGGAATTTAATACTATCTGCAAAGTAGGATAATTCCCCATACCATTTTCGTATTTTCGTTTCATGTGATTCTATTAATCGTGAAATAATTTTCTCTCTAACAGCTTTTGCGTCCCATGCATGGACGGAATCGTCACCTTTAAAGATAGATTTTTTATATGTTGCGGCTTCTGCAGTACCAACGTCTAAAGGGTATCGAATATAATAAGTTTCACCAAAGACTTGACCAGGCCAAGTTTTATTAGCTACAATTTTTTGCCATTCTGCTTTGGCTTCTTCAAAAAATGTCATATCGTCTCTCTCAAAGCTAGATGTCTTTTATACTGTTCGTTTCTATAAAAGTTCCTTTTCATTTCTTTATAGAATACCAATCAATCTGTTTAATTCATTTGGGGCTCAATAGATTGAATTTAAATGTACTTCTAAATTCATGAATCTATTAAGGATTGGTAATACCAAAATATAGCTCTGCTAATTTAAAGAATTTCTAATTGATAATTCCGAACAATATCGACATATTACTAAGGGGATTCTTTCCTTAAAATAAGACAGTATTGATGGCATCTGTTTCCAACCCAGGCATAATTCACTCCGAGCGCTACAAGTCTTTTATCATCTTGTAACCAAATCTTTTCGTCCTTGAGAACCCATGGATGCTTCTTGTCGTGAGTTAAACTGAGTATTGTGTCATAAGCCAATGGATAGACTCTTCCATCCGCAAAAATATTATTTGTAATAACCACTAAATAGCCCTTTGGACGCAAGAGCTCATGAACATACCCAAGGATTCTTTTTTGCTCATTAAGGAATTCATCATAATCCCTAAGATTACCAATATCCCTAGGGTCATCTTCACTATATTTAGTATCTAGTCCCAGTTCTTTTCGAAATTTGTGTCGAATAGTATTTCGTTCAAGTTGATTCCAATAAGGAGGACTTGTGACACAAAAATCAACAGGGGAGAGGTCGAATTCCTCCCAGAAGTTAAGAAGATTCTGCGAGTCTCCACAAATCACCCGCCAATAACTTGATTCATCGGTTTGATATAATGGAGGATATGCTTCAATCGGTGTATTATCTAGTCGACGTTTGCTTATTTCAGCATATTCAGGGGAGAGTTCTATTCCAACACCGCTTCGATTACTCTGCTTAGCTGCAATGAGAGTGCTTCCACAACCCAGAAATGGATCTAAAACTAGTTCACTTGGTTTTGTAAAGAAACTAACAAATTGACGTATCAGAGTTTCTGGAAATTTGGCAGGATGCAAGAACTCCTCTTTTTTTCTAGATGGAGGACGATGAATAAACCATGTTTTAGAAAATTTTACCCACTCTCTTCCAGTCAATAAATTTAAGCGATTTTTCGCACTTCGTTGACCAAAAGGCATCCGCTTTTTTGCATTCTGAAGATGAATAGTCTCGGATTCAGAGGGAGTAATTTCTATAGTTGCAACTGTTTTATTGATATCATTCCTTTGTTTCAATTCATGTTTGGTTTCTATAGTTTCGCTATCAAGAAAAGTATCGAGAATGATTTTTCTATCATTTAAAACTCTGGATCTTTTTATAGGTGGTTTACTGTCTTGGTCTTCCAATTTAAACGTATAAGATGTTATCATTCCTTGTTCTGAGTCTTGCTTTAACCAAATAAACAAACTCTCAATCTCTTGATTATAAATGGTTAATAAATTTGTCTTAATGGTTTTTACTATTGAAGAAAATCGTTGAAACTTTTCTAAAGAAATTTTGTCCGTTAAAACTGGAAAAAATAATATTGGGATTTCAAGGTCAACGTAGTATACTTCCCAAGGGTTCGTATTTTTCTTCCCAATTAGCTTAAAGCATTCAAGGTTTTTTTCGAATAACAAGTTCCTTAGAAATTGAAGATGATGATTATTAGTGCTTTCTTTCAACTTTTCTAAAGGATATATTGCTTCTAAAATGTTTGGATGTGTAATTATGTTGAAAAATAACTCAGTCTCGCTGTTTATAATCGCATCAACTTCAGACAAAGGCAATACATCCTTAAGAGAACTGATTTTCAACTTGCAAGTGAAGTTAAGTATAGTGAAGGTTCGAAAGATTTCCTTTATTAAACATAATGACAAGTCAAAGGGAACCAATAACCTTCAAACGGAGTATCTGCAGCGCTGACCAAAAAATAACTAGGTTCCCCAAAACAATAGGACTCAATAGCCTTGAATCCAACTAAAACTCACCACTAAGTAAATATATAAATACAAGTTAAAGAGAACTTTTTCCTAAAGAACTCAGTGGGAATTATATAAGATAAGGTGAGGATTATATGCCAAATTATTGTGATAAATGTGGTGAGGGAATAAATCCTGACGATGTTTTCTGTAATAATTGTGGTTCGCAACTAACAGCATCAAAAACTCGGAGTGATGCTAGAGCTACAGCAAAAAGACCTGAAATGGCACCAGTAAGTGAACCAAGGCCATACACATCAACCCGTCCAAAACGATTCTATCGGAGTGTAGAAGACAAGTGGATCGCAGGTATATGCGGGGGTTTGGGTGAATACTTCAACATTGATCCTATTCTTGTTAGAATAGGTTTTATCATTCTATTCTTAGGTGGGGGTACTGGATTATTTCTCTATATAATTATGTGGATTTTTGTTAAAGAAAATCCGACTCAAAGGCCGCGTAGCTACCAATATGGACAGAATCCTTGAGTGTACCAACTCTTAAGGTCTTTGAAATCCAAATTCAGTCATTTAATTGACAAGTGGTTATAATTTAACTAATCTTCCTCAATAAATTCAACCTGAAGACTGATTTTTTCAACGATTGGCTCTTTGAGGCGTAGACATTCAATCTGACCCAGCAAAGAATTCCCGATAAATTCTTGAACGAATTTTTTAGCAGCAGTTTTTTGGTCATTCACTTCTAAGCTAAATGATTTAATTTTACGCAATTGTCATTCTCCTAAACAGTTTAGTTAGGAGTTTAAACAATACATTTTTTAATGATAGTCGAGATAAGTGTAGCAACAATAAAGGAAGGATACATAGCTTTTGCCCTTAATATCGTTTCAAGAAGTCTCGAAACAGTACACGATGGGGGAAGTTACCGTACACGCTCTTCAAGAAGTAACGATTGACATCCAGTCAGGAAAATTTGTCGTGTTGCTCGGACCATCTGGTTGTGGGAAAACTACAATGTTAAACTTGATTTCTGCTATAGATGTTCCGACTACAGGGAGAATTCAGGTTGAAAACGTCGATATTTCCTTTCTCAAACGTAAGCAGAGAGCTCAATACCGAAGGCAAAAAATTGG
>JAEOTY010000057.1 GCA_016839625.1 Candidatus Hodarchaeota archaeon | reverse complement strand
TCATGAAACAATGAAAACAAAAGGCCTTTTTGACTTACAGAAAGAAATCGGTGGATTTGAAATTCTTGATTTATCCTCGATGCCACAATCAGACTGGGTACGATTTCAACCAAATCAACCAAGTGATTCTCATTGGAAGGATAGTTTCCTGTATCCTAAAATCCTACAGGAAGTTGATGCAATTATTGCTTTACCCTGCATGAAAACTCATCGATATGGTGGACATTTTACTTTTTCTTTGAAGTTATCCGTTGGTTTGGTCCCTCGACAAGGATATAAGTACATGCAAGAACTTCATTCTTCTCCAGCCATGCGTAAAATGATTGCTGAAATCAATCAAGTTTATTCTCCAACTTTGATTATATTTGATGGTATAGATGCTTTTGTGGAAGGGGGTCCAGCGAAAGGAAAACTCACCCATCCACACGTGATGTTAGCAAGTACTGATAGAATCGCTATTGATGCTGTAGGAGTAGCTATTCTCCGTGATCTTGGTACAACACCCGAGGTTACAGAAGGAGCTATATTTGAGCAAGAACAAATTGCGAGGGCTGTTGAGTTATATCTGGGTGTACAATCACCTTCGGAAATATCAATAACAGGAGCAGATGAAGCAAGTACTCAATATGCTGAACATCTCCAAAAAATCTTAGGAAGTAAATGATTCTATCTGGAAGCTTAGGTTGTTGAAGCACCCTAAAATCTTATTAATAATATCCTGCGGAAAACAAAAAGCTAAAGAGCTACAATTTCGCAAGATGCAAGCTTCTAAAGCCTATACGGGTCCTATGTTTCAAGTTATCAATAAAGCTCAACGAGAGGGTAATTGGGGTTCCAATCTTTTTTTAGGGATAGTTTCAGCTAAATATGGTTTTCTTCGCAGTATTGATTCTATTGAGTATTATGACATGCAAATGACCAAAGAAATTGCTGGAAAACATAACTCAGAGGTAATTCGTGGGATTATGAAGTGGAATGAAGAGGAAAAGTTTAATTTCATTTATGTACTTATGGGAAAAGTATATTTGAAAGCAGTTGAGGGTTTGGAGACTCATGTGAATACAGAAGTTAAAGTTGAAAATATGGGTGGGCTTGGATTGGGACAACAAAAGCTGGTTCGTTTTTTAGAAAGATTGTCAGAAAAAAGAACCTCTCTTATTGAATTTATGAAATGAGGTTGAAGTGTGATTTTTGCTCTGGGAACTCCAATTAACGCCAGATTTCGTCCTTGGGTTTATGACTGGACAATAAAACCAGATGCTTTGATGATTTCAGCCATTGATTTCTTTACTAGTCCCACAACACTTGAAAAAGTAAAAAAAATTGGGCTTCATGAATTTCTTGGATGGGATGGACAAATCATTTGTGATTCAGGTGCTTTTTCTGCCATAAATAGGAAAAACAAAGTAGATCTTAATATTGAGACGTTAAAAGCAATTTATAAGGAAATAACAAGTCAAGATCCATCCATTATTAAGATTACATTGGATTTTCCTGATGACAAGATAATAACAAATTATCGAGAACTCTATTCATTGGAGGTACAACCTGTTGTTCCCCATGATCGAATGGAATTATTTAACGATATTATTCAACATGAGGGATATCCTGAGTGGCTTTTTATCGGACGACTTGTCCCTCTGATGAGGAAGGGTGGAGGACATGCAAATCGATTATTTTCAGCAATCGATAACATAAAAAAACACATAAAAGATCAAAATGGTTCAGAAAAGGTGAAGTTATGGACATTGGGAGTAGGTGCACCTAGTCTAATCAATCAATTAACAGAAAAGGTTGATGGGTGTGACTCGGCCCGCTGGCGTATAACAGCTTCAAATATGGTTCTTTTACCAAAAGGTGGCGAGCGTGGAGTCGGGAACTTGACAAAATGGCGTGGTACACACCATCGAATAAGTGATGGGCTTGAGAAAGATATTGTCATACGGATCCTTCAAGAAATCGACCTTAAATCAGGGGGATTAGAACATGTTGATGTTTCATTTACAACTGATCGTACACCAAAACGACTAAAAACTAAAGCTGAGAATGATTTGCCTACAATTGGAATGCTCCTAGATAAGTTACGGGAAAACAAGGATCAGTTATCAGTTTATGATTTAGAACTCCTTCTACGAACATCAGGAAATTTAAGATTAATATTCAATTACTGGTCAGCATTATCTTTCAAAACACCACTTAATGAGGTCACTGAATTAAAAGAATCTAAATATAAGACATTAGATTCATTGTTAGATTAAGAAAATCGTTATTCTCAATACTTGGACAATGGAACAATGAAGATCAACCAAGCTATAGTTCCAACAGGCCTTTTCCAATTCATATCATTCTTACGTAGAGCCATATTTTACGCTTTCTTCTACATATATCTAAGGATTTTCTTAGGTTTACCAAACACCCTTGCTGCGTTACTTGGTACAATGAATCTTGTTGGATCAACGTTCGGTCAATTAAAAATTTGGGGCCCACGACTGAATCATCAACCATCATTAGCGAAAAGATACGTTGTTCGTGGTGAATTAATAGCTGCTGTTACCTATTTCATAGGATATGTTGGTCATAGCCTTTTCTTAGGACTTGGGTCAAAAATTGGTGCTGCCTTTTATATGATCATTCTCTTTTCTATTCTAGAGATCTTTTGGAGTATGTCAGACTTAGGAGTAAGATTTCTTATCGCTCAAGCTTCAGAAGGTCAGCATCGTGGACAAGTGGTGGGGTTGATTGATGGTTTAGGGTTACTCGGTCAAATAATCGGATTTTTGTTAAGTGGTCTTCTTTATCGAGATGGATTGGGATTTAGTGAGGGAATAATATTCTATGTCGTGTGTATTTTGATTGCTTGTTGCGCATTCGTTATTCAATTTTATCCACTAACGGAGAAACCTGATGACTTGATAGCTTCAGTAATCCCCCAAAATATGCGAGAATTATTAAAAATTCGTTCGTATGTTTTTTTCCTATTATGTTTCATGGTATTGATAATTGGAATATCTGCAAGTACTCAGATTTTCCTTTATTATTCTGAAAATCCTAATGGTTTAAATTTTAATGACCAACAATTAAGCTATCTTTTAATTCTCTTCTCACTAAGTGGTGGATTGGCTACGCCTCTAGCTGGGAGAGCCTCCGATAAAATCGGACGAATCCCTGTTATTATAGTGGGCAGTTTTTTAGCCGCAATCAGTTATCTATTGCTTTTTATAGTAGGAAACCAACCCTTCCTTTACATTACAGTTATATACTCCCTCTTAGGAGCATGTTTTGCCTTAATTCAGAGTGTTGCATTCGCTAACACAGCAGATATCCTACCTGAGGAATTGAGAGGTACAGGCTTCTCCTTGTTTAATATAACATTAGCAACAGGTTGGGGGTTAGCTGGATTTATGATAGGAGGCCCTGTAGCTGACCTATTAGAATTCCTTGGGTATCCGACAGCCACAGCGTATCGCGTAGTTTTCCTAGTTTCTAGTATAGTGATTTTAACAGGAACATTGGCTCTAATAGTTTATTCGATGATTGCTAAGCGAAATTTATCCCTAGTAGATAATGATAAAAATCAAATGGGGTACTGAATACTGATACAAGATCCTTCTGAGATTGTACTTCAAAATTTGAAAGAAGAGCAGCCAGAAGAAACGAGTAAAGTACTATTTTTTGGATCAAAAACAAGGACACTTGAGAATCTGAGGTTCTTTTTCAAAGGTTTACACGTGCGATTAATCTTCTTGGATCTTTCAATGTTCTATATACCTATCAAAAAAGAAATTGGAGTAGATATTCATAGTAAAATGATAGGAAAAACGTCTGACAACTTGATGGAAACAATAAATGGTCAAACAATTGATTTTACCGAAGAAAGATGTGTAGAAACAGATACTCTACTGAAAAATTGTAAATTTGTATTAGATAAGGAGGGATTTTTTGCAATAAAGGTCAATGGTACAATCAAGTCAATAATAAAATCCAAACTTGATACCATCTTTGGTTTTGAGAGGTTTGTCAATGAGATTATCATCGATTCCCCTTTCAAACTCTGGTACAACCCCAATTCAACTGTTTTTGAGAGAACCGATTATATTCTGCTTTATTGCCAAAGTCATGGTTCTCGAATAAATCCTGTTTTTAATGAAAAAATGAGTGGGGGATATTGGCATTCTTTTGTCTCCAAAGGTCAGGGTACACCTAAAAAGTTTATTTTTCCTGGAAAGGGAGAAGTTGTACTGGAACCTCCACCTGGAACACATTGGAAATTGAAACAAGAGACTATTTTGGATCTATGTTTGAAGAAGAAGATTAGGTTAAATAAGAAGGGGAATCCAGAGTACTGGGTACCATCAAAAAAAGGCCAAATTATTGATTCGAATTGGTTAGATATTCTGAGTTTTCAATGGATTTCAGAAAAGAAATGTGTTAATTCTTCCGCTCTTTTCACTCGACTTCTCAAATTGTGTCTGAATAAGAGAGAATTGTTTCTTGATCTCTCTGCAGACACGGGGTTGTCATTAATCGTTGCAGATCAATTGAAGATGAAATGGATCGGAATAGAGGAGAAGAAGCAATCTTTTGAACCTGTTAAGAAAAATTTATTGGAAGAAGGCATATTTTTTTCCGCTTATGAATGTAATTCTCTTTCTGATCAATCACTAGATCTTACTAGTTCAGGTTTCCTAGATAATACTGAACCTAAGTCTATTCCTATTCAAGCTCCTTCCAACAATTCACTTAAACTAACTGAAAAGTATAACTTGATATCCCGAATTGATGACACCAGTAAATTCACGAACATGTTAATCTTGGGAGATTGTCTCGAGGTTTTACCACTCTTGGAGCCTTCTTTCCGAAAACAGCTTAAAATGATTTACATTGACCCCCCATTTTTTACTGGAACTGATGAGAACATTGTAATTCCTATTGGTCTGTCTGGACATCGAAATTTCCATTCAATAGAGGACATTGCTTATAAGAACGTTCTAGATAGTTTGAATCCCACTGAATTCTTCAAACAATGGTTTGAGGAACGAGTATTATTGATGAAACATCTATTAAGAGATGATGGATTCATTTTTGTACGTTTTGATTATCATTTCGGACATTATGCAAGAATGGTATTAGACAAAGTATTCGGACGAAAAAATTTTGTTAATGAGTTCTTAGTTCGTCGAATGAAGAAGAATCTGTCATTAAAGCAAGCTCATCATCAAACTCATCTTATAGTTCATTCAGATTCTCTTTTTGTTTATAAGAAGAGTGATAAAGCAAAATTAAACACTTCCTACATTCAGAAAAGGAGAAGAAAAGGTCAAGACATTGCAGAAAGGCAGTATTCAACTGATAATCTCTGGATTGACGTTGCAGGATATGAAAAACTCAAGAAGACACTTTATCCGACTGAAAACTCAGAGACATTATTATCTCGAATAATTCAGATTTCTTCTGACGAAGGAGATTGGATTGCTGATTTCTTCTGTGGATCCGGAACTACCATTGCTGTGGCTGAAAAATTGAAAAGAAAGTGGGTTGGTGTTGATATCAGTCCTTTTTCCATTCAGGAAATAAGGAAAAGAATTCTAAATATTTCACAAAGTTCTCCCTTTGGGATTTTTGACGTTTGTCAGAAAACCCGAGAAATTGCGTCAAACGGTTTACCAGAAGTAAAATTTGAAACAGAAGTTAATGAAAATATCCTGAAAATAAGAATAGTGGAATTTATCCCAAGTAGGTCGTTAGACAAGCATAATGAACGAGATTTTATTGATTACATCGATTTTTGGGCGATTGATTGGTATTATCGGAATGATTATTTTGAGGCAATCTGGCAATCTTACAGGAAAATGAAGGGAAAACAAGTATTAGGACATGTTGAAACAACTGCAACTCATGTTTATTCTAAACCTGGTACATACGAGGTAGCACTGATATTTGTTGATGTATTCGGAAATACATCAAAGCAATCTAAAGTTATTACTATATTTTAAGGAGAACTATCAGTCTGGCGACTCAGGCGAGAAAGAATTTATTAACATCCCAGTAATGAATTGTAAATGATTTGAATTTCAAAAAAATGAGGTTAAGCTTATGACAGTTTTCCATTCAGAAATTCAGTTACGAGAAACTCACGAAACCGAAATTATTGATATAACGTCAGAGATACAACGTGAAATTGCACGTTCAGGTGTCAAAGATGGTATAGTTTCCATTTTTGTAGCAGGATCAACTGGAGCAATTATTTCACTTGAGTATGAACCAGGTCTTATAAAAGACATCCCTGCCTTGTTGGAGCAATTGGCCCCAAAATATCCAGCTAATAATTACTTTCATGAACAAACTTGGCATGATGGGAATGGTCATTCTCATGTGAGAGCATCATTATTAGGGCCTTCAATGACGGTACCGATTCGTCAAGGACAGTTAATTCATGGTACTTGGCAACAGATAGCATTCATGGAATTAGATATCAAATCTAGGAAACGTCGGTTATTTATTACTATAATAGGTGAATAATGATACTTGAAATCCTTTTTTTTCCCCATTCTACAGCTTTTAAGAATACCAGTTTCTTTATTAATCTTGAAATTAAAAAAAAAGAAACTAATAATAGATATTACTTAATGTATTAGTTTTCGTTCTTAAAGCGTTAGATTAAGTTAAGGTTTGGATTATTCTATTGACAACAGTTTTTGATGATTCGCATAAGTATCTAAACAGTTCTATTCGTACATATGTTAATGCGACTTCAACACTGGATAAACTCTTTGCCATAAAGTTAGTTGTCTTAAGTATGATAGTAACGGCAGACGCGCTCATTGAAAAGACAGGTAGTTTAGATAGTACACCATTCCAGAGCCATATCGAAGAGTCTAGTTTGTTTTTGCCAGTAATGGCTTATGAACAACGTATTCTAGAGCTCCAACAACGGGAGGAGGAAAATTCTATTCCTCCCCAGTTAGAACTTTCACGTCGGTTACGGAAAGCCTTGGATACATTGAGGGTGATTCATGGTAAATATCGTTTAAAATCTCTATTAGCTGTTAATATTAAGGAATTTATTAATGAATCACTCTATTTTATCATTGATATTCAAGAATTAGTGGAAAAAAATCAGGTACTCTAGTTAGAAGTCAAGAAATGAAAATTATCCAGTACTAAGTCGCTGTTTCCGAACCCATTTAGTTGGATTTTGAATTATAACAGGTTTTGCAGCAGCTCCACGCTTTACCTCGAAATTAGACAAACCGAGGCCTTTAGCTAACTCTTTAAAACGGTTTCTGATCGTAACAGGAGTAGTTCGTGCAGGTGTAGCAATTTGTTGTTGAGTCCGGCGTTCACCTGTTTGGATGGAAGCGATATAGATAGCAGCTGCAGCTAAAGACATTGGGATTTTTCCCATTGTAAGTCCTTTGTCTCTAGCCTCAGTTAGAATATCAATAGCCACCTTACGAGTATACATCGTAAGCCCTAAATGTTCACTTAATCGACTGATAAGCTTCACAGGGTCAGGACTAAATTTATTGATATTAATATTCTGGAGAAATATGCGTATACATCGTCCCAGTTCTTTAGTAGTAATATTAGAAACCTCAGCCATGTCTTTAAGAGTGATTGCTGCGTTCTTTTTTCTACAAGCAAGATAAGTAGCTGCACTCATCATTCCAATTACTGATCTTCCTTTTATTAAATCCTTATTTAGCGCTAATTGGTAAAGGAGTACAGCTGTCTCAGAAACATCATCTGCTAAGTTTAAATGTGATTTAATTCGCTTTAATTCCCGTAATGCGCTTTTAAGATTTCGAGTTGTTCTGTCTTGAATTCTTTCATCTGTTTGGGCTAATCTGGCAAATTTTACCTGAGTCGCAGTATCTAAGGTTTTTCCGAAAGAATCCTTGGTTTTTCCACCAATAACTGTTCGCATTTCCCTATTATTCAGAACGGAAGTTGGTAATCCTACGCGAACTTTGGACCTTTCTTCCTCCGAGTTATATGCACGCCATTCAGGTTCACGGCTGAAAATTACACTGTTCGCCACCAGACCGCAGTCTTCACAAATAATTTCTCCACGTGGTTCGTCATATAACATCGCGTTGCTTCCACACTCACTACATTTGTCAGTTAGCAAATTATACACTCCAAGTAAGAAGAATGATTTCTGAAATCATCATAAGAAAATTAAGATTTATAAAGCTTTGGTAAAAGTAATATGAAAATTAGATACTACAATAGTATTTCTAATTGCTTTTTACTCATTCTTACTTAAAGAAAATCACTTCAATCGAGAAAACTGTAAATTTTTTCAAAAGAAAACCGTCTAAAATCTAGAAAATTAAAATTAATTCGTTTAGGACAACATCCATCCCAAAATATAATAATTGATAGCCCCATAAAAGGGAGGTTAGGAGCTCAACATTCCCAGATAATGGTTATTCTGCTTTGCAAATGTCACAATTTTCGTGAACTAGTCCATATTTCTTGTGAAATTCGCATAAAAATCCGCCATCATGAATAAATCTCAGGACTTTTTGAACTTCACGTGGAGCACGACTTCCCTCTTCAGCAATTTTCCGAGCGGCTTCCTTAACTCTTGCTAAAACTTCTGGGGAAAATTCAATATCTCCTCGAGCTCCCTTCTTGTATTGACTAATTGCAGGTTCCGTGAGCCCGAAACGATGTGCAATTTCCTTCTGCGGAAGATTATGATCGTAGATAAGGGAATTGGTTATTTCACGACGAATTGCAGGGAGAATGTACCAAACCATTACTTCTTGAGGTTGAATAAGTTTCTTAAATCTCTTTTTTTTCGGAACACTCATAGTTATCAAATTTATTCGATTGTTACTCCGTCTAAAAGATGTATATTATCCCATCTTAACAATAGAAAACTAGGTTTAAAAACTTAATTCCTCGATAAAGACAACTTTTCCGATTAGGAGATTTTTATTCTCAAAGAAAACAAGCTTTTATTCATGATATTTCACAAATTCTTAAAAATAAACCAATTAAAAGCTATTTGAAATAGAAAAATATTCTCAAATGACTTGAGGTTTACAGGTGCAAGAATCAGACACAGATATTTCTTTTCAATCCTCGCAGGAATGTGTGTTATTGCTCCCACTACCATTAGATGACCGTCAAGAATTTCTGAATGAGGAAATGCGTCAACTCTTAGAATCAGGTCATTATTCCATTATAAAAGAATTTACTATTAGCTCAAATAATCCGAAATATTATTTCTCCCCCTCTTTCCTTCATGAGATAAAATCCGAGATTGAATCAGAGTCTATTCAACCTCTTATTGTAGTTGGTACACATCTTTCTCCAAAACAGGGGATTAACTTGGAAGAACTATTTGCATGTGATGTAATTGACAAATTTGATCTTATACTAGAAATCTTTGAACAACGAGCAATGACAGAAGAGTCGAAATTACAGATCGAACTGGCAACATTGAAGTATGAACGACCACGAGAACGTTTGCGCTTAATGCATAAACTGGGATTAGAAGGAGCTTGGCACACAGAACGAACAGGTTTCTGGGGAACTGGTGAACATCCTCTAAATGTTTTTGATGCAAGTATGACTAAAAGGGAATCCAATCTCAAGAATAAACTTGTGACCTTGAGTCAACAACGGGAAAAACGTCGTGATTCTCGTAAACGGTTTCATTATGATAGCTTGTATGTAAGTATAATTGGTTATACTTCAGCAGGAAAATCTACAATTCAGAATTCCTTGACTAACTCGTACACCTCACAAGTTAGCTCACGATTATTTCAGACATTAGATACTCGGATAAGAAGTTTTCAGATTGAAGATTTAAAGGTCTTTGTTACGGATACAGTTGGCTTCATAGAGGATCTACCCACCTTCTTAATCGATTCATTCAAGTCTACACTTGAAGAAAGTCTTGCAGCTGATATTTTATTGATTGTTATAGATGGTAGTGAAAAAATAAAGCATCTTCTTCAAAAAACTCTTGTAACTGTTCAAACTATTAATGAACTCAATCCACAGAATTATCGTATTCTAGTGCTCAACAAAATTGATCTCCTAGACTCAGAAGCTCTTAACGAACGGTTAGAGTTCTTAAAACAACATTTTCCCGATTTAGAATTAATACCCATTTCTGCAATCAAGAATGTAGAACCATTATTAGTTAAAATAGGTAATTTTCAGCCAAAACAACGCTTTAAATGTGTTTACTCCCCTCCTAACCATCAGTTTCGAGCATTTTGTTATGAGTTTACTAATGTGGAACAAGAATCGTTTGAAAATAGTGATTGGGAAATTATCATCAGTTTACGAAAGCCAAAATTTGGCATAGAAATCTTAAAGCATCGTGCTCGTTCTTTGGGCGTCCAGCTTGAGATGGAGGCAATTTAACCTAGTGTCTTATAACAAATTTTTTGTTTTTCTTCTAGTTGTCTTATTAGGGTTACCAATGGTATTGGTGTCGCCTGAAAAGATTTACTGTATAATTAATCCTGAATTCCAATGGAATCTTTTGGATGTTGGATCAGAAAATGCTTGGTATTATACACAGGGTAGTTCTGATATCGTTGTAGCTGTAATTGATAGTGGGATCGATTTTACTCATCCTGATCTCGTGAATCAATCATGGATTAACGCTAATGAGATTCCCGCGAATGGAATTGACGACGATAATAACGGCTATATTGATGATTTTATTGGATGGGATTTTCGTAATAATGACAATGATCCGTCTCCAGGACATCCTCATGGGACATTTGTTGCTGGTTTGATAGCAGCTGACAATGACGAAGATATTATAGTAGGAATTGCCCCAAATATTAAGCTAATGGCAATTAGATTCCTTGACAATGACAATAGCTTTTCTATTCACGATTGGGGGATGTTTGCAGAAGCTATAGATTACGCTGTTACAAATGGGGCGGATATTATCAACCTTTCGATTCAAGCATTAGCAACTCCTCCCAAGGAGTTGTATGATGCCATAAAAAGAGCATATGATAAAGGAGTGATTATTGTTGGTGTTACTGGCAATAAAATAGGTTTAAAAGAGCATGTTCATTATCCTGGTAATTATTCGGAGGTTATTGCTGTTTCTGCAACCTCGCAGTCACGTGAAATCGCAGATTTTTCTTGTAGAGGTGAACAAAATGAAATTTGTGCTCCAGGCGACGAAGTCTACTCTATTCAACCAAACAAATGGACCCCCCAATTAGACTCTGGAACCTCTTTTGCTGCTCCCTTGGTTTCAGGTGCGATTGCTCTTATGCTTTCCATCAATAGTGAATTATCAATCGACTCTATTCGAACAGTACTCCATGAAACAAGTATCGACTTAGGTGATAGTGGAAAGGATCCTAGTTATGGATATGGACTTCTCAATGTTCATGCAGCGCTTGAAGCCTTAATTTCTGATCCATTATTGATGACCTTAACTGACCATAATTCTTCTGTGTGGGGTGTAACGTTTGATCCAATTGGTCAGATCTTAGCTTCTGCTTCTACTGATACACGCATTAATTTATGGGATGTGAAAACGGGGAATAAAATCAGGAGCCTAGAAGGGCATAGTGCACCTGTTTTTTGTGTTACTATTGATCCCAACAGTGAAAAGCTCGCTTCAGGATCAGCTGATAATCTAATAAAGATATGGAATATCACAGATGGCAAATCTATCCAAAATTTTGTTGGCCATACTTCAGTTGTCTGGGGTGTTGCTTTTTCTCCAGATGGACAGATTTTAGCCTCAGCCTCCGCTGATCGTGTTGTAAAGTTATGGAATGTGACAACTGGACAGTTAATGCACAATTTAACCAATCATACTGATTCTGTAAGAGATATTGATTTTGACTTAAGTGGAAAGACATTAGCTTCAGGTTCGATGGATGGTACAATAAAATTGTGGGATGTGACAACAGGAAAGCTGATTGATAGTTTGACCAATCATACTGATGGGGTTTTGAGCGTTGCTTTTAGTCCTGATGGTAATATTTTAGCTTCAGGTTCTTTTGATAATACAATCAAGCTTTGGAATGTAGAATCTGGGTTAGTAGAGCGAACTTTGAGTGGTCATACGAGTTATATTTCAACTGTGTCTTTTAGTCCTGATGGTAAAGTTTTAGCATCTGGCTCCAATGATACCAACATAATGATTTGGGACATGGAAACTGGTCTTTTGATGGCAAATAGAAAGGGTCATAATGCCACTGTTTCTAGTGTGGTTTTCGATGCACTCGGAGAGGTTCTTGCTTCTGGCTCAGTTGATAACACCATAAAATTGTGGAATGTCTCTGATATTGATTTAGATGGAATGCTAGATACATGGGAGCGAATCTATGGTTTAAATCCCAGTAACTTTCAGGATAGATTTGAGGATGTTGATCAAGATAATTTATCTAATATTCTAGAGTTCCAGTTTGGAACTAATCCACAGCTGAAAGATACCGATGGAGATTTAATTCCTGATGGATATGAGTATTTTAACAAGCTAAATGGTACATTAAATGATAGTAACGATGATTTTGATAGTGACAAAATTCCTAATCTTTATGAATATCAAAATGGTTTACAAGCGGGAATCGACGATGCATTAGACGATCTAGATAATGATACATTATCGAATTTAGACGAATTTCTTTTAGGAACTAGTCCAAAAGAAGCTGATACAGATAATGATGGATGGGGTGATGGAATTGAAATACTGTTGGGAACAAACCCTCTAAAGAAGGTATCTAATCCCTTTTTTCTAATTTTATTGTTAATTATAGTATTTCCATATTTCGGAGGAGTTCTCTATGCTACTTTTCGGCATTTATTATCTAAAAAAGGCTCTTTTAAAAGATAATCCCTCTAACTAATTCGTTTCTTTCCTTTCTGGAAATTAAGATTTGTCTCGCTTTTCTAAACCTAGAAATACTTCTTCTAATAACTCATACATTTCACTTAAAAGTTGTTTTGCTTTTTCTTCAGAAAAATTCAATCCCTGTGCAATTTCAAGATCAAGTGCTCTTCTTTGAGGTAAATGTAGTTGCTTAGGAATTGAGGGTAATTGTATCTTACGGATTTTATCAAATTTTTTTAGTATTTGACGTTTTTGTGATAATTTGCATCTTGAAAAATCCAAGAACAATGGTTCTTTCGTGTAATCAACAATTTGAAGCCTTCCATAAGATCCTCCAATCTCGCGTCGACTTAAAAGAAAGAGAACTATAAAGAAAGTGGAATTAAGCCAGGCAGCTAATAATTTTGCTTGATTATGAGAGGTTCTTCTTAATACATAGAAGTTCTTAGAACAGGTTAATTTCGTCTCAGAGAAATGCGCCATAATGCTGGTTGAGGAGATCCCAAACTTATCAATAAAGAATAGATGTCCCCAAGGTTGCTTATTTCGTAATTGGTTATGAATATGGGAAATCCAAGCTGATCCAAATTTTCGTTTCGCTGGTAAAGCGTAATGTTCTGAAACCACTAAGTATTCCTTTATCCATTTTTGGAACTCCTTAATAGAGTTAGGAATTGTCAAAGCAAAATCTGAGACTTTAGGCGAAATAATCTTTGTGTAATTGCTTGGTTTTCTCAATGATCTAACTAAAAATTTTTTTGGAACCGTTAAGGTAGTTTTTCCAGATTTTAAGATAAGATCTTCTTCTTCTTCCGAAATAATCTTCCAGTCTCGATTAGGAATATAAAAAAACTCTGGCCCATACATTTCCACTCCCCGAACAATATCTAAGTCGAGATCTTTTCCATTCTTGATAAAACCTGACTGTAGAAGTATTTCACGAATTTTTAGCAGTTCGGGGTTTCGTAAAAAGATTGTCCAATTCCATTCTTTTACTAGATTCTTTTCTGGAATAAAAAGAGATGAAGAGATGCCCCATTTTTTCCCTTGATTTAGTTCTGAAATCCTTAAAAAATTGACCTTTCCTTCCTTTTGCTTTTTTGATTGTTGTGCAATTAGAATTATTTCCCGCAAGCTGCTATTTTCTGAACAAGATTTTACATCTTCTGAAGCTGCAATAATCTTCAATTTGTAATTATTCAAAAGTAGTTTATGTAATCCACTGGAATATTGGGATAAGATGGTAGCTGCAGGTAAGATTGTTCCTAACATCCCATTTTCTTTGATTAAACTATCAGCTAATAACATTGCATAAATATGAAGACCTACTTGCCCAGCTAAGTATTTACTATATCGTTGTTTCAATCTTACAAATTTTGCTCTTTGATTCTCATCTATTCGATGGGTTCGTGTAAATGGTGGGTTCATTAACACTAAATCATATTCCCTAAAGCTATTGGATGGGTCACCATTGTGAATGGGAAACATTTCGAAAGCATCTCCAATAGATGCTTCCAATAAACTGTAATCTTGATTATATCTTGATAATAGAAGAACAAGACGGCAATATGCTATGAGAACTGCTGAAGGCATTAAATCATTGATTCTAATTCGCGGAAATCCTTTTTGAGGATCCAAGTTGTTTAAATAAGCCGAGATGAGCCTTCCTGACCCGCAGAAAGGATCTATTATTGATGAGGGATTGTTGGCCTCTGTTAAAGATACTAGGATCTCAGCTGAGTTATGAGTTGTATAATTCACAGCCAACGTTTTTCGATCTTCAAAATCTAAACACAATTGCAAAATCGTCCCAAAAGTGTCCTTATAAAACGCTTCATCTAAAGATGGAATTTTTACCTCTAAAATTGATTCTAAAATTTCTTCTTCCTTAAGATTAGTAAATAATGTAAGAAGAAAGTTCCAAAGTGTGTTTGAGTGAGGGAATTCTTTTTTTATTTTTTCTAATATATGAAAAATTTCAGAAGTAGCTATAATCTCTTTAAAATCATTATAAAAACGTAATAACCAGAGTCCAGCAAGAGTAGAAAGTAAAAATTCCTTTTGGTTATGAATCATGGTAGGAAATTGGTTAAAAATACAAATTCCTTTACAGCTATCAACCCATTCATTGATCTCTGCTGTAATCTCGGCTTGTGATCCCATTTTAGTATTTTTCTTAGAATCTGGCACAAAATTTCTCTCATTAAGTCCTCTTATAATAATTTGGAAGTAAAATTAGTAGTTTTTTCATTAATGAATTTAGTTTCTATCTATAGTTCAGGTAACTGTGAGTTATTATTGATTTGAGTTATTGTCTTAGTAGCTGTGAGATCAGGGAATTAACTTTAGAAACCTTATTTTCATCCTCTACCTTATTTTGCTGAATTTTTTGCACTAGTGACTTTACTTCTTGATGGATTTGACGTTCTATTGAAGATTCCCAATTAATAAGACGGAAGGGTATATTCTTTAAAGGTTCTTCAGAAAATTCTGCAACTCCTCCACGAATAAGACCTTTATTTATGACCCAATTAAAGACTTCTTTACTATTTAAGAAAGCACTGATATATTCAGATGATTCTTTAACCCAGCTTAATTTCACTAAAACGGTAACATCTTGTGTAGCAAATATTCCTTGTTTACAAAGAGCAAATCGTAAATGACCTCGTTTATCAAAACGATCCTTGCAAGGAACGCAGATTAATGAATCTGCCTCCTTCATAAGGTTATAATTTCGTATGAAAACCCATTCCCAATAAGGAATCTCTCTATTGTATTGATATCTATTCTCTAGAGCGTTTTTAAAGGGTTCAAGTTGTTTATATAAGGAAGGAAAATCTCTTTTCAGGATTTTTTCAGATTGAATTACTCCTGGTTTTATTAGAAAATAATCAGTCAGAAACTTCGCATAATATCTACGAACTGCTTTTGCTTTTACAACTGGAATGATAAGTTGAACCTCTTTATCTGTTAAATGTAAATTTGCTTTTAATCGAAAAGCTTTATCGAGACCACTAACCATACCATTTCCTATCTCTACTACATCACCCACTTTGATGGATCGTGGTGGAGGGAAAAATCGCTCCTTTTTTCCCTTTGAAATGAATTTCGTTAATTGAACTTTTTGAGGGGCTATAAAATATGTTTTTTTATCAAGCTTAAGTTCTTTGCAGGATGTTTTTGGGTAATCTAATACTTTAAGATCATCTGCACTATAGATATTTGAAAGACGGACATTTAAACCATTAATATTTAGATCTGGTGAAAAATAACACGATTCTTCGAATTTAGCAAGTTCTTCTTCTACATTTAAGGGAAGTAACCGCCACGGTTGCGAATTAAGAGGTTGGTGTGTTTCGAAGAACTCTAAATTTCCTTCGTTCTGAGAATTTTGGTTCCAAGACGATGATTCCAAAATAAGACGACGAATATGTCTAATAATCTCCGCTTTTAATTGTCCTTTTTGCCAATAATTAATAACCTTCAAGAATTGGTCCTGTTTCGACTTCCGATATTTGATAATAATGAGATTAAGATTGACCTTAGGGAAGATCCGTGATTCGTGAAAATTGATTACTATTTCAATGGAGCCATTGTCTAATAAAAATCGCCTTAAGGGCTCAGCATGAAGAGTCTGCATCCAAAACATGGGTGTGATAAAGATTAATTCCCCCCCTGGTTTGAGATGATCCACACTTTTAAAAATGAAAGGCTGTAAAATATCAGTTAAACCACTCATCCGTTTGTGCCAAAATGAGGAAGAGCTAAGATATTGTCTTTGGTCAGGTGATAGGTTTTTCCATCTGACATAAGGAGGGTTTCCAATTACTATGTCAAACTTCTCTGTGATAGGAAAATCGAAAAAATTCCCGACATGCAATGAGAAGGCTGATTGATTTGCGATCAATGGGTCTATTTCTATACCTGAAAGGTTTCGATAACCCATTTTAACAAGTATTTCAAGAAATATACCTTTTCCAGCACTTGGTTCAAGAATTCTTCTCTCCTTTGAACCATCGGAAATCAAATCGGTCATTAATTGTGCAACATTGGTAGGTGTGAAGTATTGTCCTAATGATTTTTCCTTTGACACGTAATTACCTCAGAGCATCAGCGATTATCTTCTGCTCTCATATTTTACTTTTGTTATTAACTCACTTAACTCAAGCAAATCTGAATCTTGGGGAATTATCTTCTTTTTCACTCCCTCTGAAAGAGGGACTACTTCAATTTGTTCTCCGCGAAGACTAACCATCAATCCGTAATTATCTTCCAGTGCTAATTGAGCTGCACGGACACCTAGTCGTAAACCAAGAATACGATCAAAAGAGTTTGGTGTTCCAGCTCGCATGGTGTGACCAAGAACAACATCACGAACTTCAAATTCAGTATCATATTTCAGGAAGAAATCTTTTAGATCTGTTCTAAGATTTAATTCTTTAGTAATAATTTTAGACATATTTAATTTCGAAAGTAACGGATTTCCATAATCATCCTTTGGAAGCTGGTCAAGAGTTTCCTGAGTTATTGTATTAAAGTCTCGTTGTAACGATTCTGTTGAGGGGACTGCTCCTTCACTACAGGCTATAATATGATATTTATGTCCTACTTTTGTTCTTTCTCTTAAAACGTTAACAATATCCTTTTCAAAATCAAATTCTCGTTCGGGGATCAAAATAATATCGGCTCCAGTTGAGACTCCACTAACTAATGTTAACCAACCTGCATCTCTTCCCATAATTTGAACGACAAAAATTCGTTGATGAGAGCGAGAAGTCGTCGTGATATTGTCCATTGTGTTGGAAGCTAGTTGAACAGCTGACCAAAATCCAAATGTATAATCCGTACACGAGAGATCATTATCTATTGTCTTTGGAACTCCTATTACATTGGCTCCAGCATATTCGTGCATTGCTGCAGCCACCCCAAGAGTATCATCACCCCCTATCGCGATAAGGGCATCAATCTCCAAATCCTTGAATTGAGAAGCCATTTGATGTGCTATTTCCTCGATTCTCGTTTGTTTTTCTACTGGATCTTTGATCTTCTTAGCATCTTTATAGGGATTTGTTCGTGAAGTGTAGAGTAGTGTGCCTCCAATGGTGTGTAAATCATCTAATCTCGTTATATCTAGTTCTATTGTTTTATTCTCAAGAAAGCCTTTCCATCCCTTCTCAATACCAATAACTGTATGTCCTATATCTGTTACTTTTAGAAGGATACCATATAATACTGAATTAAGACCTGGACAATCTCCACCACCTGTCAAAACACCTATTTTTTTCTTCATTTTTTTCACCAGATGAATCATTAAAACATTGTATTCTGTTTATGAGGCACAATTAATGTTTTATGGAAAAAGAGAACTTTGATCCCGAGTACGATGTTCAACAGAGATATCTTAAGGATAGCCACGTTCTCTTTTACAATCCTGGGTTTTGAAAGCTATTTATCGTAGCTTTCCATAACAATGTGGACAGAAAAATGCTGAAGCAGGAACCTGCTTCCCACAGAATTTACAAGCTTGCTGAGCTCCACCTGCAGGAGCTGCTTTTTTGACAACTGTTTTCTTAGCTGGTTTAGCCCCCTTCGTAGATTTAATTGCCATTTTAGGTTGTTTCCTTGCTGCTGCGCCACCAGCACCTCCACCCCATTGTAAGGTTGGTTCCCATCCGCCTGGTACAGCTTTTGGTTTGCTTACTGCAGGTCCTCTTGCTTTAATAAAACCGAAAACAGCAAGAATTATACCAACTAACAGGATTATCGCTGGTAGAATTAAGCCTGTGAGTGTAAATACAGCACGTACGCGTCTATTTGCTAAAGTGATAGTATTAGTACCTTGATTGTCAATTTTCAAGGCAACTGAAAATGATGATGAGCTATGGGGAGGAGGGAGTGATCGTGTTATTGATTTCTGTCGCCACCCGCTTACATCATCATAAATATATTTAGTGTTCCCTACTGGTGAACCATCGAAAGCCGAACCAGGGTTTTGATATATGATACTTATATCACAATCAATGTCGTCATTGGAGCTGAGAAGAAATACAACTGTTATTTGGACATGTAAAGGATGTCCTGGAATTCCGACTAACGATGTAGTAACTGAATTACCAGAATTGATCTGAACTAGATTTGGGTCCTCTGGGCTTTGACTTGCCATCCAAGGAAACGAGATTCCTATAAGATTGACTAATATAAGTGGAATGAGGCTTAGTACAATTATTACAAGTCCTAAAATGGTAACTTTCGATATCATCTTACTCACTCTATTTCTGCTTTAGAAAACTTTAACCTAAGAGCTTCCAGCTCTGTATAATACAAAGTGGTTCGCGCGTGTTACTTAAATATTTCGAATTTCGGAAGATTGGATGATTTTTTTAACTTATTCTAAATGTCAGTGGTAGTTTTCTAGAAAATTAAGCTGGTCTTATCTGAAGTTGAGTAATTGATGTCATTTATCAAGATAGATGTTGAAAGTTGCATGGGTTGCGCCTATTGTTTCATGGTTTGCCCAGTTGCTAGTTTCAAGGTAGAAGGGAGTTCTCAATTTTTACAGGAGTGTATCAGATGTGGACGATGCGTCAGAAGTTGCCCAGTCTCTGCAATAACTCTAATGGATGAGTGAAATATGAGGGAATTTAACCAATTCATCGGAGGTGGAGGATTAGGTGGCTTATTATCAGCAGCCTTACTCGCGCAAAAGGGTCAGAAAATCTTCCTCGCTGAAAAGTTACCTTTTTTGGGAGGGAGATTTACATCAATCAAGCACCATGGGTTTGAAGTTCCTACGGGAGCCGTTCATATGATTCCACATTCCCGTAAAGGGCCTTTAGGACAGGTTATTCAACAAGATTTACAGCTCCCTCTTGAGATTCGTGATCTCGAGAATTTTACAGTATGGTTTTTGCCACAACGAAAACCAATACGCCATCGGAGATTTTGGGGGATTTTAAAAGCCTTTCCAAGGATGAAACAGCGCATTTTTGTATTTCGTAATATAATTGGAGGTGTACGTCATTCTGAGCTCCATTCTGAATCATTTCAGGAGTACTTAGAGGCTCGTACTGAAGATCCTTACATTTTTCAATTTTTTAATGCAATTACTGGATTTGCATTAAGTTTAGATATATCCGAGCTGTCAGTTGCAGCCATGTATCGTTTTTTACGTCGTTTACATCAAAAAGGTAGACCTGGTGTTCCAATAGGTGGTTGTAAAGCAGTCATAACCGCTCTAACTAACTATGCCCAGCAAAATGCCTCGAAGCTTCAGAAGAACTGTGAGTTAATTAAATTAGAAATGGATGGTTCTCAAATCGAATCAGCAGTATGTCGTGATCTCAATACAGATGAGGAATTTATTATTGAAGCCAATCAGTATATTTTGAATCTGGGTCATCCTCAAGTGAATCAACTCTTGTCAAAAAGTCACTTACCATATCGTTTACCTTCTACTCCAATTGCCCGAGGCGGAGGTTTTGTTTATCGTTCTAAAACTTCTATTTTAGGTGGTTCAGTTGTTGCCCAATTTCCAGAAAACAAATATGTTAAGGGAGCGGTAGAACCTTCAGCCTCCTCACCCGATCTTGCCCCCCCAGGTGAACATCTTCTGTTAACTCATCAGGTGTTTAAGTCTAATGATGTAATTCGTGATACTCGTCGTGCAAGAGATGAACTATTAACAACATTTCCCCAACTTAGGGAAGAGGATGAATTATGTATTCACACCTTCTACAAAGACTGGCCAGTGAACTATGCATGCCAAGGAAAAGATTTACCTAATTTCTCATCTGAAATTTCTAATCTATTCTTTGTAGGAGATGGTTATAAAGGAAATGATGGTTGGATGATGACTGAAGGCGTTGCTTATGGTGTGAAGCGTGTAATAAGACATATTCTTGCTAATCCTAATTAATTTCTTTCATCAAAGAATCCTATGATATTAACAATCTGGAAATTTATCAAGTCTATCAAATTACTTTATTCTAGAGAAATTTGTTAATGCAAAAAAATATGAATGAAAGAACTACACCAACGATGATCATTCGAATAGAATGCATTTAAAATACCAGAATCATAATTTGGGATTACAAGATTATATCTTAAGATTATGCTTTGTAGTCTTCAAAATTCTGATGTAAATAGGTACGAATTTAAAGGAACTGCAAGAAGATATATATGTGTCTATCAAGTCAAAGATAGAATCATAATATAATACAGGTTATCGTGTGAAAAGTTGTATAGAGGTTAGTTTTCCAATCTAGACTAAAAAGGGGTTTGTAAATGAGATTCCAACTCAAGAAAATAATAATATCATCAATCTTGCTTTTTTGCTTCATTTCAACTAACTCTTCCGTTTTTGCTTCTAATCAAGGAACTGCCAGTGTTAACCAAGCAGTTCAAAAAGTTGCGGTAATTATTGATACTCCTGGTTATTATGACTCCTATTTCATTGAAGATGTCACAAACGCCTTTGGAATAGTAAATCAAACCTATAACAATTTCGATATTGAGCTTTTTCCCCTTTATAATTACTCTTTTGAATATACACCGTATCCAAACTATACTATCAATTATTATTACGATAACACAACATCCAATGAGACTATTCAAACCAATCTTACCGATTTGTCATCTATTCTTCTTGAAACAGGAAACTATGAAATGGTTTTTCTTATGGGTTATGGATTAAGAGGTGTTCACAAAGACTTTGTGAATGTTTCACAATATCCTGACACAGATTTTATTTTCTATGATTTATCTAACGAACTACCCTACCATTCAGGTCCTCCTTCTCCTGATAATCGACTAGTCGTTAGTTTTGATGAGACCCATCTCGGGTATATTGCGGGAACTCTCGCAACAGCAACAATTTCACCCTTTCCTCAACGTGTTGCAATGATTGGCTCCTATGAAGGAGATCTTCGTTCTACGCGGCTCATTGCTGCGTTTCAAGGTGCCATTCTCCGTGAAAGAACAGATATCGATATAAAAATTGCTTACTTGGATGATGGATTTTGGGGTCTAAATTGGAGAAATAAAGATAAAGCAAAAGAATTAGCAGGTAAGTTGGAGGATGAGGGCTATGGGTTGATTTTCGCCGCTCTCCAAAATAATAATACTTTGGGAGTTCTTGAGGGAGTTGGTACAAATACATTTGTCATTACAGTTGACTCTAATAGGACACTGCTTAACAAGCCAAACCTAGCTCAAAGTGTTGTAAAAAACAATACAAAAGTTATCCTTTCTTTATTTGAAACGTATAATCGAAGTGGATTTGAACATGAAGCTGTCACTTTCCAGCTAGGCGATAACGTATTTTATCCTAGTAATTTCGATAATAATGGTGTTGTCAACAAAACTATGGCAGAGATATACACAGATATAGTGGATAGTTCAATTCAGATTCCAACAGATATTCGATATGCATTGAACACCCCAGGTTTCCAGATCATCTCCACAATTGTGGGATTCTTTTTTCTTCCTTTTTTTGTCCGAAAGAAGAAAAAAGGTGAATAGAGAATTTGGCTGATTCTCCCCCCAATAATGCTGTTTGTGTTATCGGAGGATCAGGGTTTTATGATTTTTTAGAGGAACCTGATAAAATATCAATCGAGACCCCTTTTGATACTAAACCAATAATTATTTACCACCAAGAACGTGACGGAAAAAACCTGTATTTTTTACCTCGTCATGGCACTGGACATTCCATCCCTCCTCATAGAATCAATTTTATGGCGAATATTTACGCTCTTCACAAGTTATCTATTTCTCGGGTTGTTGCAACAAGTGCTGTTGGTGGTTTACGATCTTTTCTAAAACCTGGGGATTACGTACTTCTCGATCAATTTATAGATTTCGCACGGCCACTGACGTATTTTGATGGAGATTTTAATATAGATTTCCCAAATGGAACCCATGTTTCTGGCGTAGTCCATCTTGATATGACCGAACCGTATTGTCCCGAGATCCGAAAGACCTTTTTAGAAGTTCTCAAAAATGATTCTAATACCCATCCCACGGGAACTTATGCAACCTCAATGGGTCCTCGTTTTGAAACACCTGCTGAAATAAAAGCACTTATACAACTAGGTGCTGATGTCGTTGGTATGACTAACTCTTCTGAAGCCATACTCTGTCGTGAACTTGGTATTTGTTTTGGTGTTATAGCTGTAGTTACGAACCTAGCAGCAGGTCTTCAAAAGGAAGTCAGCCATCAAGAAGTTCTTGATATCTTCAATTCTCGCTCTTCCCAACTGAAAACACTTTTTCATGAGATTATAGACTTTTTACCCGAAAAAAGAAATTGCTCTTGTGCTTGGTATATTAATAAATAAAAAAAGGATTTATATTAAAGGGGAAGATTAAATATTTCCGCGGGAAACCGTAGATCCTCAAAAGATACTTTTTTTTAGTCCAATTTGTTTCTGAAAGCCCATCAAAGGCATTAAAATGAATAACCTGCCAAATTTCGACAATTGAAGATAAAAACTTAAAAATCGAAAAATAAAATGTTAAATGAGGTATTTTTATGTCACAGAAGCTACAATGCCAAGTGTGTGATTACACAGAACCAATTCCAATGCATTGCATGCAACCAATGCATATTGAAAAGATTGAGGGAACAGAGAAACTTGTATGCTGGATGGGGCCAACATGTGGAGTTCAAGCTCTCCCTTTTCATCATGACAGACCAATGCGAATTGAAAGTACAGATGAAGAAGATTGAAGGTTAATTTCAGTGTCAGAAAGATTAAAGTGTCAAGAATGTGAATACACAGAACCAATTCCAATGCATTGCATGCAACCAATGCATGTGGAATCTTTTGAAGGCAAAGAACAACTAATATGTTGGATGGGGCCAGGATGTGGAGTTCAAGACATTCCCACTCACCATAATAGCCCTATGCAAATTGTGAAAGATGATAGCTTGAAAGAGAATGTTACAAAGGAATCTCTTGCTCATTCTCACGCAATACAACAAGGAACAGAAACTCGTGATAAAAAAGACCTCCAACAAGATAATGACCTGTCAGTTGTAAATCTGGGAATCACAGGGATGACTTGTGCATCTTGTGTTTCCACTGTTGAAAAAGGGTTAACGAAAATCAAGGGAGTTCAAGATGTGGTAGTTAATCTTATGACAGAAAGGGCTACCGTTCGATATAATCCAGCAATAGCCAATGTAGATTCCTTAACACAGGCAGTGAAAAACGTTGGCTATGGAGCCAAAGATTTAAATTCATCTGAAAAAACTGATATGAAAGTACTCAATCTTAATATTACAGGTATGACTTGTGCAAGCTGTGTTAATACTATTGAAACCGCTTTAAACAAAAAATATGGTATAACTGAATCAGTCGTTAACCTAGCAACAGAAAAAGCCCGAATAACATTTGATCCAAAATTTATTACAGAGGATCAAATAATTAAGACTATTAATAGTGTCGGTTATAGTGCAAAGAAAATATCTTCTTACAGAACCACTTCTGAAGATAGAGAAAGTCTTGAACGTGCTAGAGAGTTACGAATTCAGCAATTACGACTATTAGTTGCCATTATCCTTAGTATACCAATATTACTCATTAGTATGGGTTCTATGATTGGATTATCGGTTAATCTACCTCTCCCTGACAATCTAATTCCAGGAATCGATAACAACACTTTTCTAGTTATGCTGCTGACCATCCCCGTCATGTTTGTTTCAGGTTGGCAGTTTCATTATGGAGCAATAAAGGTACTTCGTCATGGACAATTTAATATGGATGTTCTTGTGTTCTTGGGAACTAATGCTGCTTTTTGGTATTCTATGATCGGTATGATTATTCAGGATGCAGAAGCGATTTTTTTTGAAACTGCAGCGTTATTAATTACTTTTCTCTTGTTAGGAAAATATTTGGAAGCGAGAGCAAAAGGACAGACATCCCAAGCAATTCGAAAACTGATTGATTTACAAGCTAAGGAAGCAACGATTATTCGTAATGGCAAAGAAGAAAAAATTCCTATCGAGGAGGTGGTAGTAGGAGATGTGTTGTTAGTTCGTCCTGGAGAGAAATTTCCCACTGATGGAATTGTTGTTGAAGGTTCTTCAGGTGCTGATGAATCTATGATAACTGGAGAGTCAATGCCAGTTAAAAAGGTGAAAAACGATAATGTTATTGGAGCTACATTAAACAAAACCGGTTTGATTAAAATTAAGGCCACAAAAGTAGGTTCTGAGACCGCTCTAGCCCAAATTATTAAACTAGTAGAGGATGCCCAAGCTTCTAAAGCACCGATCCAAAGACTTGCTGATATTGTTGCAGGTCGATTTGTTCCAGCAGTCGTACTGATTGCTTTGATTACATTTATTTTTTGGTACGGTGGTGTCTCGATCAATCTCCTACCTGCTTCTCTATGGGGACAACAACTCAATAATTTTATTTTCCCTTTTAAGCTCATGATAGCAGTATTAGTAATTGCCTGTCCATGCGCTCTAGGATTAGCTACTCCAACAGCTATTATGGTTGGTACAGGAAAAGGTGCTGAACAGGGAATTCTTATCAAAAGCGCAGAAGCACTAGAAGGAGCCCATAAAATCAATACTATCATTTTTGATAAGACAGGCACTTTAACAAAAGGACAACCAAAAGTAACTGATATTGTTGCCATACCAGAAAGTAGAGAAGTAAATGACGTTTTAAGAATAGTTGCTTCAGCAGAGAAGGGATCTGAACATCCCCTTGCACATGCGATCATTGAATCAGCAGAGGAGAAAGGGATTGAATTACATGAACCAAAAGATTTTGAGGCAATCCCAGGTCATGGAATCCGAGCAAGAATTAATGGTGATATAATTACTTTAGGTAACCGCCGATTATTTGAAAAGGAGGGAATTTCTACTCATGATTTACAGACGAGTATTAAAGAACTGGAAGACCAAGCAAAAACTGTGATAATTTCCGCAGTTAACAAAAAATTGCTTGGAGTGCTAGCTATTGCTGATCCAGTAAAAGATACTAGTAAAGAAGTGATTGATCAGTTAAAACGTATGAATATAGAAATTTTCCTTGTAACTGGCGATAACGAACGTACTGCAAAAGCAATCGCATCTCAAGTTGGTATAAACAATATTTTTGCCGAAGTTTTACCTGAGAGTAAAGCAGATATTGTTAAAAAGTTACAAAACGATGGTAAATTCGTAGGGATGGTTGGAGATGGGATAAATGATGCTCCCGCGTTAGCTCAAGCTGATGTTGGTATTGCCATAGGAAGTGGAACAGATGTGGCTATAGAAACTGGCGATATTGTACTCATCAAAGAGGATCTAAGAGATGTTGTTGCAAGTATTCAAATGAGTCGAAAAACCATCTCCAAAATCAAACAAAACCTTTTCTGGGCTTTTTTCTACAATATCATTGGCATTCCTATCGCTGCTGGTATTTTGTTCATTCCATTCGGTATAACACTTGTTCCTGAAATTGCCGCTGCAGCCATGGCTTTCAGTTCGGTCTCTGTTGTGACTAATAGCTTGTTATTACGCTTTTATACCCCCGAAATTCAACAAAAAACACAACGTTCGGTTATTCAAGGGCTTTAAAGGAAATTACTGAATAAGAAAGGAGGGAAATTTATTTCTGCCAATTTTAAGAACTTGCGACAGAATTATAAATTCCAGACCCACTGAAGTTAGTTGACACTGCAATATCATAACAATATGCAATGGTAAAATCTGTCTGTATTTCCCAATCAAGAACTTCAATTTATTAGGAAAACTCCCCGATGTGAAAAAAAGGGGAATTTTCTAGAGGAAGCTACACATAATGTATGAAGCTGATCCTATTCAAACTTTGGCCAACGTGGATTATTCTAGAGCTGAAACTTTTGGAGATAGAGCTTGTAGTCTCTCTAGATTGATGTCGAAAGGATACAACATTCCAAACGGAATTGTAGTAAGTACTAAGGTATTTAAACGATTTTTAAACAACATGCCAGGTGCAAAGAGAATAGATCAGTTAATAAGCGAAGTAACTCCCGCTAATTTGGAAGAAACTGCTCGGGAGATTCAAGAAATCATCATGCACAACCCTGTTCCTATGCCAATGGCCAATCCAATTGCAGGAGAAATCTATAAGCTATTAGATGAAATTAAGTCCGAATCTGTTGTAATCAGAACATCTGCACATGTTGAGGATTCCTCTAGACATACCTGTTATGGCCGTGGAGTTTACTTTCACTTAAAAGAAATTCGAGATATTATACAGGTTATGAAAAATTGCTGGGCGTCAGCTTTCACCGCTGATGTTCTCAAAGATTTGATGCAAGCGGGACTTCCACCTGACAACGTCAATATAGCAATAATTGTCGAAGAGATGGTTTTAGCTAAGGTTAGCGGGATTCTTTCCGTGAAAAATGACATAAAAGATGTGCATATTACAGCGAATTGGGGTTCACATGTACACGAAGGGAAGGAAGGAATTTGCTGTGATCATATTATTGTTAATGAACAGAAAATCGGAGAACCAATAGAATCATTTACTTCATACAAAGAGAATATATCCCATATTCCTCCTGAAAAGCGCCACGCGGTTGTTATAGAAAATCAACCAGAAAGAAAGCAGGAGCTATCTTTGAGTACACAAGATATTACAACCCTTGTTCAACTAGCCAAAAAAGTACGCCGAGACTTTGAGGTCGATTATGAAATTGAATTTGTTTTTGACCATGAAGGTACATTGTGGTTACTTGACGCGACCCCTCGATTGTCTCGCCAAAGTTTTCGCAGTATTGGTAATTCTGTCAACCAATCGTGAAAATAAGACACTTTCATCTTTTTCAGGTATTTTATCTAATCTTCAGCTCTGTTTTCCAAATTGCGTCAATCATAAACTTTTAATTATGACTGAATGAGTATGAAAACAGTAATTTCTAAGAATTGAGAGGAGAAGAAATAAGGAATCATTTAATATCTTAGAAAAGCTAGGATCACCCTCAAATAACAGGAAATGATCATATGAGCTCTAGTACAATTTCTAGGCACTTATTTTCAGATAAAATTGTAATTCTACTGAGTACTTTTGGATTTACAATTATTTATTTTGTTATTGTGTCTTCTCTCAACTTAAATGTTCCTGGTGATGGATTCAGTCCTTTTAACATATGGGATCCGTTCCAATCTATATTCCTTGCTTTTCTAGGCATATTATTACTGATGGGTTTGTTGATTCTAGATGATCGGGAAAAAAATCTGAATCCAAAAGGTATAGTTTACTTTCTTATAGTTTTATTCTTGTCAACATTGATTGTGTTCGTGTGGGAACCACAACAAATATTGGAACATGTATCTCTCTTTAAAGGGTTTTATTTCTTAGGCTTTGGAAGCTTGCTTCTCTTTGGAGGCCTACTTGGGATACTTTTTACGCTTATATGGTCGCTTCAACAAGAACTTCAACAAGAAGATTCAAAACTGGATCTTAGCTTCACATTCTTATACAAATCTTTCATTGTTGTATTTATATTCCCCTTGCTAATTTTATTCCCCTTGTACATAATCATGTTCATGATAAGGATGGTTTCAATGTCATTGGGGTTTTCTGACTCGCTCACCTTGAGCCTACCTTTTCCATTTTACGGAGAAGGGACTTCTGGATCCATACTAGTCGTTCTGACATTGTTAGCAATGTACTTTGGTGCCAGACTCCTAGGTAATGTGAACATAACAGCAGAAGCAACTGAAAAACTTACCATTTCAAGAAAACAGGTCGGTCTACTTGTGTTTGAAATTCTCACAGCCTATATCTGTATTACTGCTGGATTTTCCCTTATGGGAGGCTTGATAACTGATGGTCTTCCTCCCCCCTTACAATTTCCTCTCGACTTTGTAATACTGATAGTTTTCCTCTTAATTCCATTTAGCTTTTTTATTAGTCGTGATAAGTTCTATTCGTACCATAATTATCATGAAGACACGAACACGAGTAATTATCCAGAGAATAGTGTTAATTCTAGCGCTTCTTTTACTGGTGATCTTAATTGATAACTAACTTCTCTCCCTTGTTTCGAATAAGTAACGATCTTCTCTTTTACTAAATTTTGGCATTGATAAGTGAGGGAGGATTCTTTGATTCCAGTTCGTTCCTGAAGTTCTGAACGCCTAATATCGCTATTTTCGTTTCCTAAAAGGAGCATTTCTTCAAGTAAAGGCTTCCGAGATTGCGTAGCACCTTTTAAATGGTTGAAAGATTGTATTAAAGGGGAATTATCTTGAATAAAAGGCCAAACTCTGTTTCGAATTCTATTTTCATCTTGATGTAATGAGTTACGATCATGTTCATAAACGATTTTTAGTGCGGGACCAAAGCCTAGATATTGTGCGATACTATGAACAAGTACTGCTGTAATTTTTTGCCATTTTTCTTGACCTTCAATGTTTGCTATTAATTCTCTGACAATCCATAATGCTAACCCTGGCAATCCTAATGAATGATCTCCAATTGTTTTCAAGACTTTAGAAGGGAAAAGACTAGGTTTTCCTAAGGTTTCAGCTCTTTTTTTAATTATATTTTCAATTTCAACAAAAGAAGGACGTTTAAATGAGAATTCAAACGGCTCCGTGTCAAAAACCTTAATTCTAGAGGTTTTACGAGAAAATCGTAATTGCTGATATTCAATAGTATTAAGAATAGTCACAACTAGTATTCGATCAAAGTTTGACCGACTTATAAGGTCTTCATAAGATTGACGTGTTAAATGGCTCCATATGGGATAAATATTATCGAAAAAAAAGATTTTTGTTGAATTAAATTCAGCTTCTTCCCACCAGCTCCAGAAGTTGGAATCATAGGCTTTGTATTGTGTATAATCTACTCCCCTGTGTCGATTAAGTACATTAGCTATTTGTTGAACTGCTGTGCTTTTTCCACTCCGTTGAGGCCCAATAATTGTGACTTGTGGGCAGGTTTCTTTTTCTTCTGAAGATGAGGCTTTCAGGATTTGACCTAGTTTCTTACTTAATCGGTGAACCTCTTGTGTTGAAACGAACGATTCTGGAGACTTTAAGATGAAGTTATCTTTGAAAGCATTGGCTAAAGAGCGTGTTTCTTTGATTTGCTTCTGCCAATCCTTCGCTTGAGATTCACCTTCTTCAAAAGAGTCATAAAGTTCAGCCAGAGTTGTATTTCTCCTTTAATATAGGAATTTTTCCACTTTTTTTAGATGCAAATGCGGAGAGAAGCCTACCTTAATCGAATCTTTTGAAACTTTTAAAATATTTGAAATTTGAAATATCCGACAATATTCTATATCCTCATAACATGCTTAAAAATTAAAGAATCGCGTGAAAAATAAGACAAATTTCTTGCAAAAATCCCTACAAAAGGTAAAAATTCCTTGAATGCCGATATGTGTGGAGCATGAGGGATATTGATTTTTTCGAATGATTATTAGGGAAAAATCCTTTTAGATGGGTATTTTTCTCCTTTAGGTTGCATTAAATCCTATTAAAAGTTATCAATCTATCTCAACCCGCACTTGGAATATCGTATTATGCAAAATTCAGACCAATCAATGTGGTATCAATGCTATCGTCAAATATTAGCGATCGTGAATGATTTAGGGTCTTTAAAGGGTTTCCTCCCTCTTCTCTTTCTGGTGCATTTAATCATAGGCGCAATAATACCTCCGCTCGTGACCAGTGACTTCGAACGAAACCTTTTTTACGGTCAAGCTTTTTGGAAATATGGTTTCACAGTTTATGACTTGACTCCTCTTGACATAGATTCTTCATATGATATAGTTGATCCTCTTTCTGGAATCTTATCTTATTCAAATACCACTTACGATTATCCAACTATACAACTTCTTTTTTGGGCTTGTTTAGCCCCTCTCCCCCTTTCACCAATAGTAATCAAGTGGGTATTATCTTCTGTAGATATCATCAATTTCTTTTTCATTTATTTCTTAATATGGAATCGGGAGACCAAAGAAAAAGATTACACACGTTTGAGAAAGGCGTTTGCCTTTTCCTACCTATTTTTTTCTATTCCATTTTCAGCAATTGAAGGCCAAGCAACTTCAATTTCAATTTTTTTCCTTCTGCTTCCGTTAATTTTACATAATCGCTACAAACCGTGGAGTTACTTGAGTATAGGGCTTGGATTTCATTGGAAATATATTTCAGTCCTGATTCTCCCCTATCTTTTGGTACAAGATCGCGGGATAGTCAAACAAGCGGTACTGGATTTCTTAACTGTAGTAATAAGTATAATATTACTATCTTTCCCCCTCCTTTTTTCAAGCTTCATCTTGCGATACCTCTGTTCTTTTGGGAATTTAGGAACATATTCGGGCCAACTTCCCTCTAATCCCCTTTTTCTATTTTATCCAAGCCTCTCTTCTTTATTATCATCAGTAGTTTTGATTCTGGCACTGTTATATTGGATTGGCCTGATTCCTAAAGAACAGCCTTTGAGAATAAACCTAGATGGGGTCGTTAAACGCGCATATTGGTTACCCCTTATTCTTCTTCTTAGTTTTCTTAAAATCTATGCCACTGCATTTCCATGGTACTGGATGTGGATGTATCCCTGTCTAACTATTCTGCCTCACAAAGATCTTCGATTATTTACCACTCTACTAGTATGCACGTTTGCTCTCGGTATTCTAGACTTCATCCAGATGACGATTGGTCTCTCAACTTTCATAGGTTGGTTTTTCTAACAGGTTTACTCGTGATTTTTTTTGCATTAAAAAAGGAGGGAGAATAGAATCTATCCTCCACCTCGTTTTCGGAGCATTCGCACTGAATAACCGATTACAGCGGTCCCCGCTACCGCGGCTCCGGCTACTGTTACGGTAGGAAGTAGCATTTGTGGTAATCCAGCTCCACCTGTCCGTGTTGGTGTGGAACTTGTCTTCATGGATGTAGTGGTCGTTTCTACGGTGGTAGTGGGTATTTCGGGTTCCGTTGTGGTGGGTTGTGTGGTTGTCGTCGTAGATGGGGGAGGAGAAAGTTTAGTGAGAATAGAGGGAATTTTTTGGATTATTTTAGGAAATAATGAATAGAAGATTGATACATCATACGTGTTAGGTGCCCAGTCAATATACTGAC
>JAEOTY010000056.1 GCA_016839625.1 Candidatus Hodarchaeota archaeon | reverse complement strand
TTCTCTCAGTCTACCAATTTCTAAGGATCTCTTAGTTTGATCTAAAACATCCAGATAAGACTCTTTTGTAGCTTTTTGGTCCAGAATATTATTTGAATGTCGAGTGGGGTCAGCTGAGTACATCTCCAGAATTAATAAGTCGAATAAATCAATACCTAAGTACACTAAAATCGGAATGTAGCTTGAGGGAATTCCAGGGGCGTAAAGCATTATATTGGGAGAAATCCATTTCTTCACATATTTTAAATATCTAATTAATAGTCTTGGATTCGTTAATACTGATGAAATGTCCCCTAAACTTATTGCTGTAATTAAAGGAGATTTTATTGCGGGTAGATCTAAATCAAGAATTTCTCGTGAAAATGGAAGATTCAACATTAATCTCGTTTCATTCGTTAAATTGGGGTCGTTGAGTTGATTGAGAGTTTCTAAGTATTCATCATATCGATCTAAATAGATTGTGGGTAAATCCCATGGGATAAGGTGAAAACCTGTGTTCGAATCAGAAATTCCACTAATTTTCACAGGGAACATATCTTTGAAGCAAGAAACCTCCTCCAGTGATTTTCCTTGCGATTGTAAAGAAGGATAAATGAAGCATAAAGGAAATAATTCCGAATTATTTCTCTTTGCTTGATTTTTAAGATCAACATGAGGAAAGGATGGAATATAATTTTTCTGATATTTAAAAGATTTAGTTAATAGCGATTGTTGAATAGGATAATTATTGTCGAAAAAACAGGGTGTTACAATATTTGGAGTTACAAATCCACTTTTTCCAAAAGCTTGTCCTCTTCGTCCCCAGCCTTCGCACTTTAAGATTTCAAATGCCATAATAAACAACCAAATCTTCCAAGAGAAGTGAGAATTGAGCCAATAATATTTTCTTTTCTATTTCAAGTTTCCAGATTAAGTGATCCAACCTTCTTGTCGGCGAATTGAAATTACAGTTAGATTCTCGTATGTAGAATACAAAGTAATGTTCCTTGTTAAATGTTAATGTGCCTCTCCTAATAATTTGATTAAACCGATTATTATGTTAAACAATTTCTACTTGTATAATCTACATAATATGGTTATTGAAGAGTCTAAAGATGATTGGAATCACCTGTTATCTGAGAATCCCTTGTTTTATAAAAATTATAGAACAGGGTCGTCTAATCCACCTAATGCAAGAGATATCGGCTTTGAGCTCTTTATCGGATAGTAATCCCATGATGGAATATTTTCGACCTCGTGGGAAGATAGTATGTGTTGGAAAGGATTTAACAACTGAACTACAAATCATCCACGAATATTTAGCTCCAAAAAATGAATCTCGTCTCCCTTTGCTTCTTTTAACTACCAAAAATACCCCTTTAAACGATATATGTGATCAAGTAGTTATATTTGACTCTGAAAAAATGCTTTCTCAAATTTATAGCATCTTGAATTCATTTTTTTTGATATTTATTTTCAATTCCTCAGAAGAGGGAGTTTTCAATATTTTAGGAGCATTGCTAGCTTCTATAGAATTTTCTGGTGCCATACCAATATTTATCGATACGGGAGCGGGATTACAACCCAGTCAAAAAGAGATATTTGGTGAGTGCTATTTTCATTATGATTTTTCAGTAGAAAGTGGTCGATTGAACTTTTTGATTCTCTTAGATGGTATAGTCTCTGCTCTTACACCGTTTTCTGGATTTGGAGTAACATTTACAGACTTAATTCAAATTTTTGGTAATTCTAAAAGTATGTTTTATGGAGTTTCATCTTCCGAGGATTTAGATATCGGAATAAAAGATTCTATTGACCAAGTTGGTGATAAGCTAGTGTTAGCTTTACCAGAAAAGCTCGAAGTACTTGGGACGATCTTTTTCTCTGTGACCTCAAAAAAACCACTCAGTCTAAAGAAAATGAGTGATGTAGCAAACCGAATTATTAACACATTTGGAAAAGAATTCGAGATAAAATTTTCTAATTCTATAGATTCTCGTTTAGAAGGTTTCAATATTGTGCTCATATTGACAGATATAAACCCAATAGAAAAGATCATGCACAAATCGACCGCAACTGATTTTATAACATCCGTAATTCCTTCAATAACTTCAGATGAAACGAAAAGCGAGAACAAAACTATAGATTCCTCATTCGCAGATTCTAATGAAGAAGATGAGCGTTTTGTTGTTCTAAATCGGATATTTTCGGAATCAGAAGTTTATATCTTCAATGATGGTGGATTACCATTATTTGCGAGCCATCGCCCTGCAGGACAGGAAGTCTGCTTATACACAGGTCTTTTTTCAGCCATTCAAACAATGAGTTCTGATCTAATAGGTCATACCCCTGATCATTTAACAGCTGGAGATAAAAGATGCGTGTTTATTTCTCAAATTGGACCACAGGATTCTCAGTTACGAGGCGTTGCTATCTGCTCTTCAGGTTCTGAAAAAACTGCTCGAGAAAGTTTAACAGCTTCAATGAATTTGGTAAAAGAACTATTAAAGAATGGTGAACCTGAATATGCTGTTAACGATAGAATTCAAGGATTATTGGTTAAGGGGTATCAAAATGGATCGATTGATAGCATTTTGAAAGCTTCTAATTTTCATGCAAGTTAAAAGATTTGGTAGAAATTAAATAGAATATCTTCTAAATAAAATAGTCATGTTATCGCGATTTTTGGACGGAATTGTACGGATCTTGTTGGAATACTCTCTCACATACTTTTTCTACATACGTAAACTCCTCAATGAGTTCATGGATCCTAGTGGGTTCAATATACACTTCGGATGTCCAAAGAACGAGGTAAGCAGTTATCATTAGTGGCTGTAAAGAAATTGATTCTTGAATTTCATTAATTAATTGTTTCCGAAGAGTGAGTTCAATCTCATACATATCTACAATTTCTTGAATAGTTCTCTCAGCTTGTTCGATGATCTCAAGATCATGAGGCCAAGTCTCAGTTTCTCCCACCACTTGTTTTCTGGCCAATATAGAGAAGTCTAATCGAAAATTCTTCTCAATTTTCCTCATTTCACGAACAATATCCGAAAATTGATCTATAAAAGCATATAGATCCGTAATACTTCTGTTTATTAATTCTGCGAGATGATAAGCTAACCGTTCTGGGATATCAGTAAATTTTGATAATAATTCCTTTGAAAAGGCATCAGAACGTTGAGTCAAATTCAATCTTGAAAGGATGTTTAAAATAGCATTCACTGTTCTTAATGAATGACTTTGGACTGTATTCCACTTTTTTTGAGAAATTTGAAGTCGTTTCTTAAAGACCCGAATATTTTGACTCAAATTTTGTCCAAACCTGAAAATTCTATTCTTAAGGTATCTCAATGTGATTATGTTAACAATGCATTCTGATTTAGTTCTCCAATAATTAAATCTCTGTACTCAATAATAAAGTTAATCAAAAGAAAAGGCGGGCACCTTTTTCACTAATATGTAAAACCTTATTAGTTCTTTAACCAATCAATTGATCATTCATTAGCATAAGAGTGCTAAAACATAGCACCAGAAAGATGTATGGTGACTTAGAAGATGAAGATTCCATCCTATCTTTTTCATAATCCATTTATATGAAGACGAACAAATGAAAACAATGTCAAAAAGACTCAAGATAGTATTCATTATTATCGTGGTTGTTAACTTTATAGTTGTTTATTCCTCTTCATTTCCCACTGTTAATGCTTTAAAATCTGCCCCTGACAATATAAATAAGAGAATAGACATCCAAGATCCGATCCTTCTAAAGCACGGTATTCCAATAACTGGAACCTTCAATAGCGAATCTACTTCCCACAATTATGTTTTCGAGGCCTTAACCCAAGGACAAGTGGTGTATTTTTCAATCAATCCTAAGGATAATCTTAATATCACGATCTATACCCCTTCAGAAATTGAGTTCGATATAGAAGAAATAACTCATCCTGATAAATATTTGGGTTCATGGAAAGCTTCAGCTGACGGAGATTGGAGATTACAAGTGAATGGTACAGAGAGTTATTCAACTAATGTCACATACGTAATTTTAGCTAGTATTCCTGAGGTGGGATATAGTGATGATACCGCTACATTAGTGAATGAATCAATTATAGAAGCTAATTTTACGATTGACCATGAAATACACCATTGGAAAGTAACTTTAGAGGAAAACCAGAATTGTACACTCTCTCTTAAAGAAACTACGCCGAGTGTGCTTTATAGGGCCAGAATGATGATTTATAGACAGGAATTTCCGAAAAATCCTGTTCTTTCCGATACCCAGATAATTTTCAATTATTCTTGGAATCCAATTGCCAGAGATACTTACTTTATCGTCATTACCCATAATCCTGAAGACGTTTCTCCTACAGGAGTGTACAATATTTCTCTTGTATCTGAAGAATCACGCTATAGCTTTGAAACAGCAGAGAGATTACCTTATAACCAAACTCTTTCTGTTCGCGTTGATCAAGGTTTTGCTCCTCGAAAACCATATTTTTTCAAATTCGAGGTGAATTTCAGCCAATCTAAAGTCTTTCTGCGAGTTTATGGACCAAATTCCACTGCTGCTAAGGTACTAGACCATGCAATAGTTGAAGTCTATGATAGTGGAAAACAAACACGGGAATATATTGGTGAAGAGGATATCCAAATAAATGCGTATGAATTCAATATTTCTTTAACTCTAGATGCTGGTACATATTATTTAGTCATCTCACCTGATTCAAATGCTGTTGGTCAGTTTTCCATTCATTTTTCCTACCAGTTACCTCAACCCTTTATTTGGACTCTTCCTGCAATCTTTCTAAATATTGCTATTCTAATTGCATTACCATTGTATCTTATTTATCTAGATTCAAAGGGGAAATGGTATCGAATTAATCAATGGACTCTTCCTATTTCATTAAACGAAACATACAAATTCTTAAAATACAGTTTTAGCGGACTCTTTAATATTAAGGAAGTTCCTAATGAATCAATTTTGATTCGAGTTACAAGTATTCCATTCAAGACATTTGCATTGTTGAACTTTGTAGAATCCTCCGAAAAAGAGACTTTAGTGTTCTCAAAACGGATTAAACGAAAAATTGAATGGATTGTCTATTTTTTGGTAGGACTGATAATTTTTGATGTACTTAATTTCCTTGACTTTTTTCTATTTTCAGGCCATTCTCTCCCCATCTACATCTCTAATTTAGCGAGTTTATTCGTTATATTAGCTGTACCAACTATTCTTCTGGCCATCATTGTATTTTTTGTAAATATCTTTATTTATATCAGTTATAGCCAATTAAATAATAGAATAACGTATATTGTGCAAAACTATCAAGAGTCCTCTAACAAAGCAATCCCCCCTTCAGACATGGATCCTACTCAAGCATGGAAAAGCATCAATTATGTACGAGTATTATGGAATCAAGCTAAACATGCCTTTACAGAAAATAATTATGAATTGTTTGTGATTAAAGCAGATGCGTCTGTTAAAAATCTAGTATCAACACGGTATGTGCAACTGGTTCCAGGTGACAAATATTCAAAGCCTGATTTTCAGTTTCAGGTTTCTAGTCTCCGAAAACGGGGTTTTGACCTTCCTAATGAAAAAAAAATCACTCATTTTCGCAATTTGAGAAATAGAATTGTCCATTCATCTGTAACATTGGATGAAAAAGAATCAGTTGATTGTTTTGCTTATTACTCAACATTTATTACTAGACTTGGCATTCGATCAAGCTAATTAAGAGTAGAATAACCTCAAAACATCTCTTGGCCGATTTTTAATGTTTATATTATAATATTCAGACTTAATATTCAACAAGCTCTGCAGATATCCAAAGTCTTTTTTAAACTGAGATGAGTAATATTGTAAACAGATCTCTCATTGTTCGTGGAAGTCTCTTCAAATGTCGAAGACTATTTTGGAAGAGGTTGGGCTACCTGAATCTTGTAAGAAGGTATATGGCGTAATTATCGAAGAGGGTCCTTTAAGCTCAAAAGAGATAGTTTCTAGAGTATCTTGTTCCACACGTTCCGTAAGATATGCCCTGAAACGGCTTTTGGAGAATGAATATGTAGAGAGACGACCATGTCTAAAAGACATGAGGCAAACTCTTTATTGTGCAAACGTTGATAGACTGAAAAGTGAATTAGAGGCTTTTAGAAGAATCCAGTCACTTTAGAATGGCTAGATAGATCTCATTTTTAACTTCCCCCTAATTTGACTGAGCATTTCGCGAGTCTTTGATTGTCTTTGATGAATCCATTTGCTTTAATTATATGCCCTGATAAATGAGATTCGTCAAGTGCAAAACGTACAAGAATTTCATATTGAAATGTCTCACCTTCTCCCAAAGTACTGATATATTTTTCATTAGTTCCTTCGTGAATTTTAACTTCCTCTGGGATTTCTGTGACAATTTTCACATTTTGAAGCGTTGTTTTTCCAACATTCGCAACAGAGATCACAACCAAGTATTCTAAATCTTCTTCAATAGTTTTAGAATCCATAGATAACTTTAAAGCTGGTGTGGCATCGTTAACATTGATAGTAATGGTATTTCCTGTTGCGGGGTATTCTCCCAGTTCAGAAGGAATGGTATAGACAATGGATATTGGACCCAATAACCATTCTCCAGGCAAATTAGGAATAAGAGAGTATAGAATTGAATAGTTTTCACCTGTACTCATTTTTAATGGAAGCTCTGGTGTAGATGATGTTGTAATTCTTCCTTTTGTCCCTGTCTTGAAATGAATTTTTTGAATAGACATTGGTGCATGTGCAGTCAGAGTAGTTGACAAAGGAAATTCAGTTCCTTTTTCTATTAGCTCCAACTTATTATCTGCCTCAAGAATGATCTCACACAACGAACATCTTTGCATAACTCGTTCTGCCTTACGGAAAATTTGCTCAAATTCCTCTGGTAAACCAACCTGTGGAAGTTGCTTTTTCTTCTCGAAAGTGTCAGAAGAATGAATAAGAGCCCAAGTTTCTTCAATTGCTCTACCATATTTATCTGAAGTGTCGATCTTTAATTTCTTATAAAAAGAGGTTAATTGATCGAAGTCTCTTTCAGAAAGGAGTATTAAGAATTTTAAAAGAAAAATATTGAATAAAGGGATTGAGGGTTTTTCACTCAGTCGAAAAATCTGAAGCACTTTATCAAAATCAGGCAAAACACTTTTTGGGCGAGGTTCTGTTCGTACTTTATTACAAATCGTACGGTAATACAGTTCTAATGATCTTTCGAAATTATCAGCATATTCAGCAGCGATCGCAGCATTCTCGATTGAAATGATTTTCATATTAGAAATATCATATCGTTGATAAGCTTTTTCAAATAGTTTTGAAGCTAATGCATATTTTCCTTTATCGAAGGCCTCTCGTCCTTTTGAAAAGCTTTGTTCTGGATCTCTGCTAAAAATTCGTCGAAAAATAGACATAATCGCACCATATTGGGAAAAAACAATTAAATTAATAGAATTTTTGATTTTCTAAACAGATTCCACCAAAGTTATTTGTATGAAAACCTAATAGTTGAAAAATAATATTAAGATGGTCGTATTAAGTTGATTAATTCCCTTTCTCGCTGTTTTAATATTTCAATAACTCTTTTTTTCAGAGCCTCTGGATTGGAATGTTCCGCTTTTCCGCTTTCATATACTCTACGGGAGAGCTCTACGTCACCCAAAACATAATTGATCCATAATGCAAGGTCTGAGCGTACTACAGGGCCACTAAGTTGTATTGAATCGAATAAACCCTGAGATGTTTCACGAAATATGTGGAATTGTGCAATTGTTGCGGGGATTTCATGTAATGTTGAGATTAATTCAGACAAATTGGAAATTGATGCAATTACTTTACCATTACTTCCAAAAAATCGGAAGACAAGCTCAGGACTACATTTTTTGAACGCTTCTTTTGCAAAATTACTTGCTGAATCAGTTCCAACCACATTCATCCCTACGCCTCTTTGCAAAAATATTATTCTTAAAGCTTTCCTTTTCTTTTAACTCTAAAACGAATATTAGAGGTTTCTATGTCTGTTTTTTATGTTTTTAGGTCAAACTAGGAAGACTAATTTTGTTATGACTCTAATAAATATCATTAAACAAATGAATTAAATCATCTTTTACCTTTTTTTTTGATCTAATGTTGGAAGGTAATTCTCTGTCAATTGAAGGTTTGATGAGTCAAAAATTGGCTCCTATTATAGTTTTTGTATAAAAAATCGCTATATAACTTCAAATTAATTAGCTCTCCTCCTTAATAATGGTCTTATAATTGGTTTTAAAAGAAAATATTCAGAATGAAAACAAATTTAGTTTTATATTTTGCAATGTTGTAATATAAGCGGACTATGAGAAGAAAAGTAGTTTAGGGGAGTATATAATTTTACTTCCCCAAACAAAACAAGCTAATCAATGAGGTGAAGAATCTTTAAGATTTCCATTTTTTTCTGATGGAGGAGTTCTTGAGCTGCCAAAGATGAAGGTGTTGTTTCTAAAAGACTACATATAGGATACTCAGGATTGGAAATAACACCATCTAAATTTCGTTGTCCCACAAGGGTTTTAGGAAGACTAGGAACTCTTATTGGTTGCTGAGAATAAATTGGAAGTTTAAATGCGAAGTTTGATGAAATTGAGATTGATTTGGTTTTATGCATTAAAGATAAAAGATAATTTACAAGAGTTTTTGAGGTTCGGATCTCCCAAAGGTCGAAATTTTCATCAGGCAAAACATTGCACGAAACTGGAAAAATTCGGTGCTTTGTCATACCAAAGTATATTGTAATTATTCCATTTAGATTGAGCTTACTTATTATATTTGAGAGAAACGAGATAATCTTTCGAATGGTGAAATCTCGTGGCAAAGAAAATGGAATAAAGCCATTTCTTTCGAGATAACTTAGGAAAAATGGATGATCATAAGGAGAGATGAGAGTTTGAAACCCCAAAAATTTTAAAGAATGATTAGACCCAATAAAAAGCGCACAGTGAATTTGGGAAAAAGGGAGGAGAAATCCAATGTTATTCGTTTTTCCAATTGATGTTAAAGGCATATTATTAGAAAAAAATTGGATTCCTTCCTCTGAAACAAAAAGCATGGGAGAATTATTAGAAACGGTCTCCGATAAAGAAGAATAACGGATAGGAGAGGGAATTATTTCAGGAGAAATTTCAAAAATCTTAGTCACAAAGGAATGAGCTGATGAAACTTGTCCCATCATTTTGATGTTTGGAGCTAATACCTGGACTTCTTGCGATAGTTGTTGAATTAACCCAGGTTTTGTCTGAAACGGGGATGTAGGTATTAATAAATCGAATTCAAGATCCTCTAACATAACTTTTGCCAACTCATAAAGAAGATCTAGGAGGGGTCGATGTTTAGGACGCTGAATCGCAATCTCAGGAGCCTGTTTCACGACAGAGAACTTCCAATCAGCATAATATCGAGTTTCTTCATTTCCCAAAACGTCAACCGCGCCTACTGTCACCTTTGGGACTGTTTTCTTTAGTAATCGTGCTACACTGCCGACCTCTCTGCCCACAACTAAAATACGATTCAATGGATGGGTTGAATATTTCATGAAAATTACCTAATCAATAACAATCATTCATATTTCAAATCATTTGGTAGCAATTTCCTTTAATTAATCATCATTCGGTCATATGTGAGCAATAGATAGATCTCTCGCTTTTTTTCATCCCAACAAACCAGAAGATTATTATCATTCTCAATACAATGTGAGATCGTTTCTCACCTCCTTAAAAACTGTCCTCCGTTTTTGAAATTATCCATCGTAGAGAAATAATTAAAATAATATCTAAATATGAGCTATTTTTTGTTACAGAGCCATAATCTATCAAGCCCCGCCATTATGAAAAGGGTGGATTCTTAAGATCTCCAGAATATTATTATAAGCAAATCACCCAAAATTAAAACCAAAAACAAATGTTGAAAAGTCAAATTGTTTGTTGTTTTCATGATTGAATGTAAGGAGCTTAGTTAAATGTTTGAAGCTAAAAGATCTTCTCCTGACCGTAAAAGATTCCTACACCTGAGAGTTATCATTGATTACTTAAAAACGAATAGTCATCGGATTGCGCATCACGCATTATCACGTACAACCACTCCATTAGCTTCTCGAAATGATATCAAACCTCTACTCCCATTAATCAATGGTGAAATCGCTGATATTTTCACTCTAGATTTCAAAAGTAGAAAAACCTTCGTAAAATCTGTGGAGTCTGATGAATTAATCGCTCACTTTCCAGGGGATATCACACTCAGTGATAGTTTAATGAGAATTCACGAAGAAGGTTTGGAGGATATTCACTTTATCTTTGCGACAAATGGAATTTTAACGCCAGAGTTTCTCCAGATAGATTATTCCAGTCAATTTCCGTGGTTATCCGAAATTACATTTTTAGAAACACGATTCAATCCTGAAACCGTTCATAAAATAGACAATCCTAGCATTTATCTTCGTAAGGTAGTCGGCCAAGTACGAAAGGTGGAAACTAATCTTATAGAGACTCCTTCTGATGATTGCGAATGCGGAGGGAAGTTCTGGCAAGGGACTTACACCATTGATTACTGGGGCAAGAGTCGTAGCCTAACTTACTCAGTGTGTACAAATTGTGGAATACAACGTGAAAGTGCTGATAATGCTAGTACAATAATGACCTTTCTTATTGGTTTATCAGCAGATTAAGTTTCTATTTAACCTCCAACGAGTAATCAAACCTATACATCAAGAAAAACAATTTTCATCTCTACTTTTGAGTTATAGAAGTAGATGCTCTTTTACAACACTTATTTCATCTTTTTTGTCGTTTTATTCTTCTTTCAAAAATCCCACAGAAAGTAGTTTGGAATCATTGAACCCGACAAAAAAGTTATTGCTGGGTTGCTTCTACACACCCATGACACTTAAAGATATAAAAACTAACCATAGCTAAAAATGGTAGGAATCAAATAAAACATGGAGAAATTTGATCGGGGAGAAAAGGTGGAAAGAAAAGGCGGTTTGGATAATCATTAGAAGAATTAAACGAACTGAAGCCCTTTCTTTCTTGTATAAGTATAACACATCCTAGATTATAAATTTTTCAGTATGGAACATTCTTTTTTTTACGAAAATAGAGCCCCACCTATCGTTTTTTACTTTGACAGGAAGGTGCCCAAAACGGAAAAATTTTCTCGAAACATTGCGTATGTGATAGCTCATGTAGAACTTTCAGCTCATGGATGAGGTAAGACCTAGTGATAATTTATGCATAAGATGGCGGAGTACTTATAGGCAATTTTCAAGTGTGAAAGTTGCTAGAGACATATTGTAGTTAGACAATAATTAGATAATTACCTGTCAGCCCTTGAAAAATGAAAACTAGTTGAACGTTATATCTTGATCAAATGTTTCTTCTTAGCTTATATGATCTTTTGATGGTATGGTCTCTTTATTGGAGGTTCTTAGTTACTGAAATTTTAAAAAAAAGGATGTTAAATTTAAATAATTAAATATCCTGACTATTCTTAGCATGTTGTCTCATTTAATGCAAAATTTAAAAATGAATAGAAGCCACTTTTATTCTAAATCTGGAAAAAAGGATTTATTCTTGTAATAGACGCTTTTTCCAGCCATCTACAGCCTTGTTAATTTCTTCTTTAATTTTCAAAAGAGTTTCTGGATCTGACGATTTATCTCGGATCTGTCTTTCTAATGTCAGGGAAAAACGATTCATTTCGTAAGAAATTGTTCCTGAATTGACTAAAGTAAAGAGATCATCTTTAGCTGCTTGAATAACGCTAATTAAGTCATTAGGGGAGACTGCCTGTTGAATTTTATGTGTAAACGAATCGAAAAACGTTAATATTTTGCGTTGATTGGGAGCCTGAAGCCTTTCACGCTCTTTTATTTCAATAGCAACCCCTTCGATGGCATTGGAGATGATTGGCTGTAAGCGCCTCATTTCGTGGATGACTGTAGTCTCTAGATTTTCATCGACGATAGCTGTGAGTACAACTTTGGGATCGGAATCGATTACTGTAGATAGTAGAAGTCCTCCAGTTGTTCGAACTGACATGTTTACAAAGTTACCTGCTAACTCTCGAGCAATGGTATCTCCTGTTGAAATAACGATGCTACTTAGAGCACTCAAAGCTATTTCAACATCTTCAATGTCTATTTTCGAACGGGTAACAATAGGTAACCCTGAAATATCTGATAAAACACAAATCTTGGCCCCGAGATCTACAATAGAATCGATAAGTACAGATAAGGATTCTACATCAGTACTCATAAAGATTACCTTCAAAGGGAGTGGATACGAATTAATCATCCTACATCTAAAGAAATTAAAAAAGGCTTGCAAAAGGAAAATATGTTTTTTTTTCGAACATGAGATACTATTGATGTTCGAGTTATAATTATTCGATTACGTTTGGAATAAACTCTCTCTATCCGTTTAAGAAGGAGATTTAATGGTTGTAAAGTCAAGAATCAATTTTTTTGTAAAATGGGGATTTTTTTTCCGAAAAAGGATGAAATTTATACAATCTGAGAGAAAAACGGATTAAATTATCGGGAATCTTAAAAAATATTCCAGAAATTAACGAGAGTCAATCTAGAAGAGATAGAAGAGTTTAAGTAAATGTTGATTAAAAGACTTAATCAACAGCTCTCTCCTGTTTTCCTAAGAAAATTTTTTCCCATTAGATATAAATTTGTAGATGTTCGCATCTGAAGAAGGTACTTTCATGAAACTCTCTACCAATGTTACTAATATTAAATATGCCATTCGAGATATTGTACTTTCAGCTAAAAAGGTTGAAAAACAGGGAAAGAAGCTTTTTTATTTTAATATCGGAGATCCTGATAAATTCGATTTTGATACCCCTGACTTTTTAAAAGAAGCTTTAGTGGAAGCAATCACTAAAGACAATGCAAATTATTATAGTGATTCAGCTGGGGATCTTAGCTTACGAAACGAAATAATTAAAAGACAGAAGAGGCTATGGGGGACTAGTTTAGACCCTAATAAAATTTTAGTCACATCAGGAGTATCAGAAGCTATTGCATTCATCACTGCAAGTCTAGCAGCTGGAACTGAAGTTTTAGTGCCTTCTCCTCTTTACCCTCCTTATCAATCATATTTTCTTTTTCATAATGTCACTCCAATACAATATAATACCCTGGAAACAGAGGATTGGCAACCTGATGTAGAAGATATCCGAAAAAAAATTACTTCAAAGACCCAAGCTATTGTGATAATCAATCCTAATAATCCAACTGGAGCAGTTTATTCTCCAGCAGTTGTGAGAAAGATTACTGATCTTGCTGGTGAACATAACCTCCTAGTAATTTCTGATGAAATTTATGATTTACTATCGTACGAAGGAAATTTTCGTTCAACAGCTTCATTGACTGATGTACCTGTTTTAGAGTTAAATGGGATCTCAAAAACATTACTCTCACCAGGATGGCGACTAGGGTGGGCAATCCTAAGGGACGAAAACGATTTATACTCTGAATTTTGGGAAGCATTAGCCAAACAATCACGGATTCGATTATGTGCCAATAGCCCAGTCCAAGTAGCAGTAAGCAAAATTCTCAACAGAGAGATGGATTTTCTACCTGCCGTCATCAAAAAACTGAAAAGACGTGCAACGTATTTTGCTAATCGAATTAATGATATGAATGGTTTATCCGTTGTTTCACCCAAGGGAGCTTTCTATGCGTTCCCACGGATTAACAAAGATATTGACGACCGACGTTTCGTTCTGGATTTGCTTCAAGAAACAGGTGTGTTATTTGTGTTTGGAAGCGGCTTTGGGGAACTAGGAAAAGGGCATTTCCGATCTGTTATTCTCCCTGATGTTCAAATTATGGAAGAAGCCCTAAATGGTGTTGAATCTTATTTAAAGAATCTAAATTGATCTAAAAGTATGTGATTGCATTGACCCGAATTGATGAGGTAAAAAAGATCGAGATTTATCCAATAATTGGAGTCGAAAGCCATCTTAATGTAAAAGGATTGAAAGATGAAGATGGTAGGAACCGAACAGGCTTCTTTATCACTGGTATGCGCTTTTTAAATATAGAACAACCTGAACCTCGACGAATTCGGGCACGAATTTCATGGAACGTGGAAAATCAAGCGATTGAAGTTGAGGAAAATGTTTCCAGTATGATGAAACGAGGTATTGCTCTCTCTGTATTTTACATCCAAATACAAAAAGGCGATGGTGGATATGAGTTTCAAGACCCAGTTATTGTAAGAGGTAACCCTGAGTTTTTAGAACGTACATTTGAAGGTGCTTCAATTCGGTGTTCTTGGACGAATAACCCACTTATGATGGAGTTATCTTCAACAGAAGGGCGCTTTTTATCATCCAATCTTCGAACAAAGCAACAGATTGTTGAAGTTCGAATTGGCTGAAAGAAAAATAATTACCCAGAATTTTTAAAATCTCAGTCCGCTATTTAATTATTATTTTTTATCTTCTCGAAGGTTTTTTAGTGATATCATATCTTATGAATGGTTTCAATGATGAACGGAATAATTTTTGGACAGTTTAGTTGCTGATTATTCCATCAACAAGTGCTTAAGACAATCATAACTCTCAGAAGAAATATCCCTTAAAAGAAGAATGATTTTTTAAAGAAAAAGATAATAATCTTTGATTATTGTTAAAATCTAGAAACATACACAAATTAGGTGAGCAAACCGTGATCCCAAACAAAGAGGAAGAAAAAGAAATTGATCCTGCAATTCGGAGAATCATGCAGATACCTGATGACCAAGAATTGCCTCCTGATGCTTTGTGTGATGTTATGCTTCGGGCTTTAGAGAGTCACCAATTACTTATTCGATCTTCAGCAGTAAATCAATTGGTAAGCTTAGGAAAAAGCCATCCACAAATGGCTATCCCCAAAATACTTGCTGCATTGGATCCATCAATCGATTTTTGGACAGTTAGATTTGGTTCAGTTGAAGCTCTTGGTGAAATCGCAAATAAGGGAACAGTTGCTCCCTTAATTCAATATTTGAAATTAGACGAGGATCCAGATTTCCGTGCGATGGTTGCAAAACAGCTAGGGGAAATGGGAGAAATTGCTAAAGAAGCGGGTCCTGGACTTATTGAAGCATTGACATATCAGGAAAGTCCTGAAACACGAGAAAATGCAGCTCATGCTTTGGGAGTGATCAAGGTTTCTAGTGCTGTAGAACCTCTGATAAGAGCTCTTGAAAAAGAGCGTGAAGAATATACACGTCGTGAAATGTGCTGGAGTCTAGGTGAATTGGAAAAAGCTAAAGCTGTTCCCATATTAATAAAGTCTCTGAAGGATAGTGACAAGGGAACTCGGGGAAACGCCGCTGAAGCCTTAGGTAAAATTAAGAATGGGGATTCTGTTCTTCCCTTATTACATGCCAGCAAGGATAGAGATGTGGATGTTCAAGCGAAAGTTATTTGGGCTTTGAAACAGCTCCCGCCTGAAATGATTGTTTCTGAGATTGTGAAAAGTGCTGAGGGTGATGCTTTTATTGCTATTCAAAATTTTGACGACTACTTATTTAATGTTGATAATGAAATTATAACTAAACGAGTGAAGGAGAGGAAAGAACCTATTGTTACAAAATATCGGAGCGAGCTATCGGAAATTAAGACTGATTTAGAGAATTGTAAAGTCTTTGTTACAGAGACTTTTGCGAAACTTACTACTCAGTCAATAGATGACATTAAAGCTCTTTTAGAGACGGAAATGCCGAACTTTGAATCCAAGATTGGGAGTATCTCCCTTTATAAATTCCGAAAGTATAAATGGATTGAAAATGACCTTTTCTTTGATATCGAGCAGGTTGAGAAATTATATAAGGAATCAGGAGTAATGATATCCGAACTACGAGACAATGTTCAAGCATTACTGAAAAGAATGGAGGAAGAACAAAAGAAATCTTTAATAGAAGATTCTAATGTTGAATAAGAGAAAGAAAAAAGTATCGCTGTCTTTAATCCATCCGAATAATTTTTACACGTTTGCCAATCCACGATGGAGGTAAATAAACCCGACCACTGTTTCCACTCTTTTTTACTTCTTTCTCTAGCATTTCTTCTCCATAAACTTCGAATTTACTTTGACGGATGAGCTCACTCATTATTGTACAACTCCTGTGGGGATTATTCAATATTTAATTCCAATGTTAAGTAAGTAGATAGGTTGAATCCAACAGAGCTAAAGAATTCGACTAGATCACCCCAATTCCACGCGCATACTGTCCGAATTGTTTTAATTCCCTTTTGATTGAAGTATGAAATGACTTGCTTTACTAGCGCTGTTCCAACTCCCTGATCTTGATACGAGGGGTCAACCCCTAGTAGGATGATCCAGGCACTGAGATCATCTTTACCGTAAATATACACCTTGGTTTCAGCGATAAGATATCCAATGAGTTTACCATCAGAAGAAAATGCACCAAGACTCTCATCACCATGTTTGTCAATTTGATCTCGTAATTGTACAAGAAACAACTGAGAGCGTTTTCGTCGAAGAATTTGTTCATCAATTTTAACGATAGGATCAATATCATCCACTGTAAGAGGTCGAAATGTCAATTGTTTATTTAGTTCTTTAGTCAGAACCATAATCGTCAACTCTTATTCTGTTTTGTTTGGTTTGTATTAACAAAATAAATACTTTGTCGCTTCATGAATTTTTGTTCATATCTAGAGCAATTTGGATAAAAGAATTAAATGACCTATCATTAGTTTCAAGGGTGGAATACAAATAGAGAGAAGTGGCGCCTAAAATTGAGCTTTTTTCATATCTGTTCTTCTCAGATTCTTGATATCTTTCTCTTACGATTTAGAATTCCTAACATCAATAGTAAAGTTCCACTAATCCAATCAAACAATATAAACTGTGTTTGAAAAGTGAAAGACGAAAGGTTCGATAACCATTCCGGTGAGGTTGAAAATTCAATTAATATCGATTCTGAGGTCCACCCAACAGCCTTAAGAGTATTTTCATCAATAAAAGTCATGTTATCAAAAGTTGTGTGCCATGGTTTATAACGAATGCCAAATTCATCGATTATGTCAATAGCTGGAACACCCTTTTCCAAAATAGGGATGTGATCATCAATTATACCTCGTCCTGATTGATTGAGGAAATAATTATTAAAGCCTAAAGCACTTGCTACATTCCAAATTTTGGTAACAAGTTCAGCTGCCCATTTATCCGAATTTTTTTCACGTTTAAAAGTAGCATTGGTTCCTGCGACCATATCAAATAGAATGGCAAATGAAATTTCTTGATTCAAAAATTCATCAGAGTTAACAAAAAATCGCGATCCAAGTATCCAATCCCACCCATAAATATTTCCTTGGTCTTCTCCATCAAAAAAAACAAGTTTAAAATTGGTTATATTATGGTATTCAAGTAACACGCGTCCTAATTCTAGAACCATGGCGACTCCTGATGCGCCATCATTTGCACCTAAGACTGGATGCTTTCTTTTCAGGGGATCTGGATCCTTATCAGCCCATAATCGCGTATCATAATGAGCTAATAAAAGAAAATATGGTTGAGTTGAATCTAGATCAATTGGCCTACATATAATGTTAACTAAAGAAATATTTTGATTTTCCATCCAAATTTTCGAGAAATTCTGATATGAAATAACCCATTCACTGTCTGGAAGGAGCTCTGAAGCGATTAATAGTCTAGTTTTTTCAATTCCATCGGAACCAGGATGACGAGGACCAATATCAACTTGCTTCTGAATAATTTCATAAGCTCTGGTGCTATTGAAATCAAAATGATCTTGTGTTGAAATTATATCTGTTGGTGAGAAACTACTCGAAACGGAGAGAGGGGCTATAACGGAAGAATTCCATAAAATACAAACAAAAATTAATATCCATTTATTTGGATTCATCTTGCTTTTCATTATTTTTCGACATTTCCCAATCTGCTACGATATCACGGGCCTCATTTGCATATTTAACGGCTTTTTCACTAATTTGCGGATCTAAAGCTTCCGTACTTTCCGCATTTTCTATCTGTCTAATATTCTCATCAGCAATTTCAGAGTACTCTTTCAATTGTTCACTCTTTGCTGCCTCACTAGCAATTCTCAAAGCGTCTAATGCTTCTTGGAATTTTTGATCTTTCGCAGATATAAGTCCTTTAGCAATCAAACCTGAAATCATTGCTTCAATTTTGTCAGAAGCTAAAGATCGCTTAAGGATTTCATCAATGTCCGTTACGCCTAAGTTGATTGTTTTCCCTTTTTCTTCAGTATCAACATCAATAGACTCCAAGAGGTTTGACGTTTTCGCTGCTTCTCTAATGAATTGCCTTGTTTGATCTAATGCGTGTGAAATTTCTTGGGAAGAAGATTGAATCATTGCTCCTACCTCACGAACAATTTTCTGGCTTTCAGCCCCAATTTTTTCGATCAAGGATCCAACAACACCAGAAAAAGACCCTTTTGAATGATGTTCCTGGAATTTTACGATTTCTTGTAAAAGGAAATCTGATGATACATCAATGGGTTCAAGATAAACAGATACTGAAACTTGCCTTTTTGAAAACTCTAACAAAACGATTTGCTTTTTCTTGAACCACTCTCGTTCTGAAATTAACATAGCATTTTTCAAATCAATCAAGGCATAGGTTCTTTCTAAATCTGGATCACGGTTCTGAGGAATGAAAATGATTTTATTCTTCTCTAAACTTAGCATTCCTTTGACATTTTTAATATTAGTTGAGGGATCCTCTTGTTTAAGGGTAATACGGAATTTTTTTATTTCCTCTTCTTCCAAAGTTGTATCACCAGATCATTTGTTATTCTTTTAGGCTTTCTTAATGGTTCTTTATCGTCTTTCGAAACAGAAATATTAATTTTAAATTACTTCTCGACTAAACCAGCCCTATGAAAAAACAAAAACAAATTTCTTCTGAAATGAAAATAATCTGGTCACATCATTTTCCAAGGTTAATGTTTGGAACCATTTGGATAATAAATGAAAACAAATAAATAACGTCTTATATGTTATTATTAATGTAATAGATAGTCATTCTTAACTAAGAAAATGAGGAATCTTCAGTGGTGTCACCCGAGCAGGAATCTCTTCCCCCTTTTGACGAAATTTCCTGTGGTGGCGTACCAGTTTTCTTTAACAAAAGGGAGAAACCTCTCTTTCTGCTTGTACAACATCATGGACCTTTTAAGTATTGGGCTTTTCCGAAAGGACGGCAAGATGAAGGTGAATCTTACGAACAAACTGCTATCCGAGAGATTCGGGAAGAAACAGGCCAAGTGAACTTTAAGATTATAAAAAGGTTGATTAGTGATTCAATCTATTTTCCTAAGCGAGGTCCAAAAACAATTGTTAAAAAAGTAGTATTCTACTTAGTTAGATTTTTTTCTAAAGATATTAAAATATCCAAAGAGCATACCAACTGGCGTTGGTCTACTTTTGAAGAAGCTATGGATTTACTTTCCTTCGAGGATTATCAACGGGTTTTGAGAGAATCACAAGAATTCCTTATGACCAACCAGAATATCTAAGAGTTGAATCACTTGGGGAGGCGACTATTACAGTAAAATATCTGAAAAATCGGATAAAAAAAATGAAAGAATGAAAAAAAGAAAACTTCCTGAAAAGTTGACCAGGTCAACTTTTTTCGACTGTATGGGTTGTTTTTCACCTGTGGTGCGAGAGAGGCGAATGTTTTTTTAACTTCAAACAGAAAAATGCCTCAATGCTAGCGAAACTGACCGTCTCCATTTTTAAGCTTCGAGCTTCTAAAGAAAACTGGTCATTCTTGGCTATCGTTTTGACTGTTGTACCCCTGTATCAGGAGGACGTGTAGGAAAATCGATTACCCACCAAGAACCCGCTAGCATTAATAGTGAGGC
>JAEOTY010000415.1 GCA_016839625.1 Candidatus Hodarchaeota archaeon | reverse complement strand
TACAAGGAGTAGCATGGAGAGATCAACAACAATTAATGGATGATGTCGATCTCTCAAAAATGCTCTACACTCCAATAGAGGGCTTCAGCGAGGGTCAGAAAGCAATGACTAGACTCGTGATTGCTCTGCTTAAAGACCCCAAAATCCTTGTTCTCGATGAAATTACCGCTACTCTTGATGTTAAGAAAAAAGAATCAGTCATCAAATATATTTATGAATTAGATAAAGACAGAGGATTGACGATTCTGCTAATTGACCACGATCCTAGTGTTGTTGATCGACTTTGTGAAAAACTATTACTTATGACTCCTGACGGAAAAGTCATGGAGTATGGAGACACCCACAAAATCATTGAACAGATTGAAAAACACTATGCCTTTGATGTAAAGGTTGTCCCTCACCCCTCAGTTAATGCACAAGACTTAGCGAACGAATTAGGTTTCTCATACCGGACAATGGGTCAGGTTCTTCAATTGTATGCCAAGACCAAGAACGAAGTTGATGAGATTACTTCCGAACTCTTAAATCGCCAGATGACTGGCGCGAAAGAAGAGATTCTAGAGTTCAGTGTTTCTGGTTTATCCATGGAAGATGTCTATTGGCATTGGCTTCTACTACATGACATTCCCATTGAAGATAGGACAAAAGGCGAAAGTATTGGTGATTTTTTTTAAAATATAATGGTTTACCTTATTGAATTTTGGTTAATGATAGTGATTCGCCTCGTTGATCTTAATCTTCCTCTTACATAGGATCTTCTTTTATTCATAATAAACCTAAGGTAAGATTGAAGTGCTGATGTAACATAAAATGATCAATAAAACGAATTACAGCTTTTTCAGATGATAATTCAAAATGTATAAAAATTAAGGAGGAGAAGAGAACGTATCTTAAACTCCTTGATTAAATAGTTATAATTTCTTCCCACATTCAGTTTAAAGAGAAATGGTTGAGAAATATGGAACTTGAGATTGAAAGTTTATCTCAAAAACACGGCTTGATGCTCGTAACTGATGATCCAGACTTTCTACATTGTTGTATGAAATGTGAAGTCGCGTCATCCCTTGGTTCAGTCGAGGCTTGCCCACAAAGAGTTCACACATCAAATAGTTGTTGTCCTTCGTGTAGCCTCTTTTTAGAACATGGTTTGGAAGCGATGCTCAGCCACTGGAAAGAAGGTCAATTCTTCGCCAGTTTTCAAATTGTCATCCCTCTAAAAATCGACGAAGATATGATACGTTCAGTATTTAAATTATACAAAGTCCCCGTTAACCAATTGAGAATTTTATATGAATGGAAAGATTATGGAACTCTAGATATTGTCTTTGAGAGACACTTGGACTGGGTAATGACAATAAGACATACTTATTGGCCTTTGGATTTATTGCAACCATTCCTACGAGAACCCTTAATTTTCGGACTCGCAGGATTCCCTGATCGTGCAGGAGCAACAGTATTTTCTCAACTTCAGAAGCTAGTTGAGGATTTCAAAACATGGCTTATTGAAAACTATGAAATTGATCTAAAAGATTTCTTTCCTGACGAGGTAAATCATACTAATCAAAATAGTTATTCCTATTTTGTATCTTATTTCCTACGATTTGAGAATGCTGAAAACTTGTCGCTTTATATCCTAGCTCCAGATTACGGGAGATCAGAGGATCCAGAAATCTGTTTACTTCGTATGGGAGACAATCAGGTTCCAGTAATTTCTTTTGAAAAGGTTAATGAAGCACTAGTAATGCAAAAAGGAGTATTAGCCTCGTGGCAAAAGGTTGAGCCAGAATTACAAGGAATGCTCGAAGATTTGTCAAGTATGACTACTGAGATGCGTACAACTCAAGCTACAACTGTTTCGCAATTAACTGAGTTGTTAGATCGAATACAAACAATACAGGAACGATTCTTTAAATTAAAACCAGAAATTTCAACCATGCAGGGGCATATCAGTCCGTTTGTGCCATTATTATCGGAACCTTTGATTCGGAAATTATTTCCCAGCTTCAATTTAAGCTTAGTGAATTCTTGGATTGATTTTGCCAGATCAGTTGAACGATCTGTTGAGGGAGCGAATTCGTATATACAGGGCAAAATGAATTTATTAGCCTTAGATCAGGAAAAAAAGACAAATAGAAGACTCAATTTATTAACCGCTTTATTCGGATGCTTGTCAGGTTTAGGATTATTAGTTTCAGTTCTTGCCTGGTATGACCCGCACCCCTCTGAGCTGACTCTGATTCTAACAGGGATTTTAATTGTGTCTTTAACCGCATTAACACTTATTTTTGTTGGTAGAGTTGTAAAGGATTGAATGAAAAGCATTGTATCTTATACATCACAAAATCTAGTGGTTTTCTATTTGGAAAGAAGCGAAGATGGTACAAATTGGTGATAAAGAAATAATCGTCGAAGACGTGCATAAATACTTTGGATCAAAGCATGTACTCAAAGGAATTTCTTTTCACCTTCCTGCAGAAGAAAATCTGGCTATTGTCGGCCCAAATGGTAGTGGTAAAACAACCCTTCTGAGAATATTGGCCTCAATCTATCTTCCTGATAAGGGATCAGTCCATATAGGTTCGTATAACCTTGTAAAACAAACACAACACATCAGAGGATTACTATCTTATGTTTCACCTAACCTCTCTTTCCATAAGAAGCTTACTTTGAGAGAAACACTTGATTATTTTGCAGATTTGCAGGGGGTCTCTTGGAAGAAGCAAAAGGCCTTACTAGACGATGTTGATCTCTCAAAAATGCTCCACACTCCAATAGAGGGCTTCAGTGAGGGGCAGAAAGCAATGACCAGACTGATGATTGCTCTGCTTAAAGACCCCCAAATTCTCATTCTTGATGAAGTCACCGCAACACTTGATACCAAGAAAAAGGAATCAGTAATCAAATACATACACGAGCTAAATCAAGAACGAGAAATTACTACACTTCTGATTGATCATGATCCCGGTGTTATTGATCGTCTTTGTAACAAAATATTGATGATAACTAGTGGTAAGGTCATGAAATTCGGTGAAACTAGAGACATCATAAAACAAATACCTTACACCTTCGATGTTAAAGTCGTACCCCATCCTTCTATCAACGTTAGTGAGTTCGTAAAAGATATAGGATTCTCTCATCGAATAATGGGGGAAATGGTTCAATTCTATGCAAAAACGAAAAAAGTTGTTGATGAAATTATTGAAGAGTTATTGAACAGACCAAAAGGAGAGATTCTTGAATTCATCGTATCGGGTTTAAGTATGGAAGACATTTACTGGCATTGGCTTCTCCTTCTAGATATCCCGATAGAAAATGGTACAAAAGAATTAGAATTCTCATAAGATAGGAATTACCTTACTTATCTAATTACTAAGTCAAATTTCTTTATTTCGGAATCGGTCAAAGCTCGTTGTTCAACCATATCGAAAATTGTGCCTTTAATGGCTTGAAACCGAAATTCAAAAATGTCACCATACTCACTAGTTGCAATAACGGCAATCTGCGTATCACAATGAGGACAGGCGAGTACAGGGAACCGAGATAACAGACTTTGAGAAGAAACATACTCAATATCCCCCTTTTTTGGAAGATTACTATAGCAATTTTTCATAAACGGAAGAATTGTTTGTAAGCAATTGGGACACGCCCATTCTCTAATCACATATTGAAGAAATAACTGAACTACGGAGTTAAGAGAACCACAAAGTTCCTTATCAAGCAGTTTTTTCATTAAATCTTTGTAAAGATACGCATCCCACACTAGATCAGCATACTTATGTTTAACATGCTGGCGGAGTAATAATGGATCTGAAAAGATCATTACCATCGTTATTCGTCACACGAGTATTATTATATACTATTTAAGAGCAACAAAATACTTGGGTCTTATAGATTACAACTACTTAAATATTTCTTCTTCGTTTTATAGGAATTCAAGATAATATTGTAGGAATTTGAAAAGTTTTCTAAAATATCACCTTTTAAAAACGGTTCGTACACAATAGGCTAGCAGAGGTTACTTGTTACGGAAAGGATCTTGACTCGTACAAAAAAAAGATTATTACAAGAATAGACAAGAGATTTGTGAGAATTATGAACATTAATGAACCCATTGATATCAAAAAATTTCTTAAGAAGAAAGGAATCAACATTGTCGGCTATGCATCGGTAAAAGATAGCATTCCATCAATTCCAGAAGATTTCACTCCTTCAAAGTTATTAAAACAAGCAAAATCAATCATTTGTTATGCTGTCCCGATTCCAAAGGGTGTCATCTTTGCCAATTCTCATGACACTCTAATTTATTGGCGATATTGCAGCATGATGTATAGGTCAATTGATGCAATAGCAAACTCACTCTGTTTGTATTTAGAAGATGATGGATGCCTCTCAACACCAATTTATAGTTGTTATCCATGGAAAATAATTGACCGTAAATTCTGGGGATTGATATCATTGGTTTATTGGGGTGAAAAAGCAGGTTTGGGGAAGTTGACAAGAAGTGGTTTATTAGGACATCCAAGCTATGGTACACGAATCCTTTTGGGGGGAGTTATTACTTCAAAACCCCTAGAACCATCTAAACTGATCCAAACAGAGATCTGTCCATCAGATTGTGTGGAATGTATTAATGTGTGTCCAGTTAAAGCAATTGACAAAACTGGTAAAGTCAACCATAATCTCTGCATTCGAAAAGCTAATACTAATCCGCTCATGATTCATCTACTCAAAGATAAAGAATTAAGGAAAACCATGGATTTTGAAACCATTATGAATACAGTTGGTATCGAAGACCACAGCAGCTATCTCTGCTTAGAATGTTTGAAAACTTGCCCCTTAAACCTTTGAAGGTAATTTCTTCTTAATCCAAAAAACCACGATTCCAATTTGATTTTCTAGCGGAAACATCTTATCTCATTTATATGGAGATAAATTTTATTTTTTTCTTGTGTCTTGACGCGTCCAGTACTCCATAATATGCTTATCTACTAGCCCAAGAATTTTAAAAATAATAGCTAGTACAATTAAAGCGAAAAGGATGGTCAAATAGTCACCCCTATTCAATAAAGGAAAACCATCTGGAATAGGAACACTTGCTAGAATACAAAAAATCGCAAACACCAACTCTACTCCATAAAAAAATGATAC
>JAEOTY010000414.1 GCA_016839625.1 Candidatus Hodarchaeota archaeon | reverse complement strand
CTGCTTCGTAACCTGCAGAAAATTTCCCACCAACTCCAATCTCTGCATCTGAATAAAGCAACGTTCTCTTCTTTGAAATTGAATACTTCTTACGTGCTTTCAGTAAATCACCACGATCAGTATTCATCACTAAGTATTCTCTAATGCGAGGAGGAAGCTCGCCTCGCTTGGATCTGGCTAAATAACTGCCGACGAGATTGCTGCCGCATTCTCCGATGCCTATGCAGAAAATAGAACTGCCTTCTGAAAGCTCTGACATATTCCTACAAATCCTATCTATTATTTTGAATTATTGGGAGATCTATCTGTTTTCTCCTTATAATAATAAATCTCTTAAAGAAATTTTTGTTAAGGAAGTAATATGGTCGAATGATAAATCCGTCTTTGATAAATGTTTTGTTTTATTTTTACCAGTTAATCATATCCCATGCAAAGAAATGTCATTATTGAGAATTAAATTAATACTTTAATCCTTAAGTGCCTTGTTTGATAAAAAAAAAAGAAATAAAGTCTTTAAAAAGTATTTTAGCTATAAATCTCAAATTATGTGCCCCTCAAAAAAAACGAGGGATATCTTATTACTTTATCAGAGTTATGTTCATCTAATACATGTCCTAATCTATTTCAACAGATCTCTCATCAAAGAGTCTAACTTCCGTTCTAAGTATTGTGAAGGTTTTAAAACTTTGAAATTTTCCTTTGTTTGATCCATAAACTCAGCTAAATTTCTAAATCCACTCCTATTAAGCTCTTGTCTTTTATTACGATTTGATGAGAAAATAAACTCGTTATATACGCCAACCATCGCTTTTTCTACAATATTCCTCGTGTACTCCTTTTTTAACTCATAGATGCTTGGCCTGTAGCCATGGAGTCTTAGTTTAAACCCAGGTCTCTCTGCTAAATTCCATATGCTCTGGATCTGTTCCCAAATGTACCTAGGATATTGGACATTCTGATTGAAATTTTTTATAGTCTTTTTTATAAAAAGGAATTTAATAAAATTATCAAAACTACCTGCACTTAATGAACTGTCTTTATATCCAAGGATGTTCCAGTACTTACTGTTTTTGACTAAATATACCTTCCTGTGTCTTTTAGGCAAGAAGGAGTCTCTGGTCAAATCCACTATTAATCCTCGGGGTGTTTTTTTGGAGGCTCTTCCTGCTACTTCTATTCTGTCTGTACATTCGTACCAGAAGCGTTGAAAAACTAAGCTATTATTTCTTAGTGTAAGGTTTTCTTTCAGTTGACTATAGAGCCTTGGTTCAAGGAGTTCTAGAAATGGTTTCCCATCTTTTGCACAAACTAAAACTAAATTTGGGTATTTATCCTCAACACCAAATTTTTTGAGAATTTTATGAGCTTGTGAATCTAATCTTACGCCAGATTGCATTTGATAATTTATTTTACCAATGATTTCTTCAATCGTTTGTAATTTCAAAACATCGCTAATTGTATTTTTATTAGATGACTTGATCTCTGTGTAATCATCTTTCAACATGAAAATTTGAGGTCTTTTTACATGAGGTATTAATTTAAATCCAGGTTTCTCAGCAAAGTTCCATTCTTTCTGGATCTGTTCCCAAATGTATCGTGGATATTTACCATTATAATTAAAATTTCTTTTTAACGTTGTTTTATTGAAAAGTAATTTCGTGAACTCATTAAAACTGCCTAAACTTAATTTTTTGTCTTTATACCCTTGGACGTTCCACCTTAAGTTATTTTTAACCATATACACTTTTCTATGTTTTTGAGGTAGGAATGAATCTTGGTACAGATCCACGAGTAATCCTCGTGGTCCTTTATGAGGATTGTCACCCCCTACTCCTACTTGGCCTGTGCATTCTAACCAATATCGCTGATATAATGGCCGATGTTTCAATCGACTTTCAAGTTGTTCTATTGAAACTCCTCCTTTTATCACACCTTGTAGTTCTTCCTGTTTTTGAAGAAACGGTTTGTTTTGTATCGGTGTTACTATCGAATGTTCTTGCTGAATCTGGACTCTTGATAAATCAGCCCTCTCCCAGTCCTCTTTGGTTAGATCCCCCTCTTCTTGCTTTCCTTTCTCTACTGTTTTATCTCTGAAAAAATCCCCAAAATGCTCCGATATATTTAAAATCAATTCATCAAGATTCTCACTCCACATCTCCTCTAGCTTCCTTACAAGCGAACATCGTCTGGGTTTACTACTGGATGTACCTGTTTTATATAGTCCAATACTCTTTCAATAGCGTCATTACCGCTATATCCTGCGTCGTGTAAGGTTCTTAGTGCACTGAAGATTTCCCCTAACTTGTTGATTCCCTCTATATTCTCCCAAATTCCAATATTAATTAGTCCAAAATTAGTACCCTTATGTATGCCAAGATTGAGTTGCTGATTGGGGTCTATTACATCTCGGATATCCAATGCGTTGATTACATGGATCGTGATATTCTCAAAATTATCAGATGATCCGAATAGAGACTTTAGTTGATCAACTAGTACCAACGCTTCTTTCTCTTGATCAAAACACTTTCCCAGATCTTTTATTTGCACATAGACTGGTTTCCCATCAGGTTGGGTGATGGTTAAGTCAGGATAGGCAATACTTGTTGCATCTGTATTGATTCTCGCCTGTCCAGAGGGAGAACAGGTCATTTTTGTTGAAAACTTTCGTCCGCTTGTCCTGTTTAATATCTTGATGAATTTTTTATTTTCAAATAATGCTTCAAGCACTGTTCCTATTCCATAGGCATTGTTTTCGTTCATTAAATCATTAATATCCCTAAAAACTATCATTCGCCTTTGTCTAGCCTTATCCACAGTCCAGATGAACCCATTCAGGTCGGTTGACAAAAAAATTTCGCTGTTAAGGATCCACTCGCGATAGATCTTATTTATTGCATATTTGGAACCTAATATGTCAGATTCTCTTAGTTCTTTGAGCCTCTCACAGAATTTGGAAAAAGCCTTCCCCTTATTTGTCACTCGTACCATAAACCTTTGCCCAATATAATTTGGATCTACCACTGTGCGGTAGACTCCGTCTGCTTCTTTTTCCATGAATTTTAATAGATTATTATACCCCCAGCCTTTTAGATTCCTTTTTCCGACTCTATCCAGGCTATTATAGTAATTCCAGAACGTACCTATTAATGCATGTTCAATTTTTTCTCTCATATGTTCTCTTTTTAATGGAAAGATAGCGGGTCTTCTTGTTGTTCGCAACCCTATCTCAGAACCGAACTTTTCTTGGATTTTTTCCCAAACATAATTCATCTTTTTTTGGTAAGTGTAGTCTCTAACATCTCTAAAATCGGAAAATTTTGGCCTTTCTCCAAAAAGAGTTCCAAAGAAACTTTTGATCGACTTACTATGTAGCTCTCGTTTTGTTGGTGTTTTTATATTCCAGGTATAACTATTTTTTACTGCCCAAATGCGCCTCATGTCTGGAGGTAGATTCTGATCTCCTGTTGAATCTAGTAAAAACATTTTTCGATACTTCTGTGATGGTTTTATATTCCCTAGGCCTTCAAACCAAAATCTTTGCCATTCTAATCTGAAATTACCTAACTTCTGATGTTCTAATAGTTTCTCATACAAGTTAGGATCAAGGAGTTCAAGTGATTTTTCACCATCCTTCTTGTATATCATTACCAAATTTGGGTACTTTTCATCTGTCCCTAACGTGGTAAGCATATCATAGACCTTAGTATCTAGTATCTCGTTTGAATGTATTTGTTTATTTATTTTCCTGATGAACTGGTTAATGGATGTCGTGTCCCCCTGGTAGTCTGATCGCAATACTCTATGAATTTCATCGTGTAGATCAGAGCTCACACTACTGAAATCCCATTGTTTTACTGTGGGTTTAGTTGAGTGTGAATGGAATTTATTTGATAATGTCTGGACATGATTATTAGAAAAGTTTGTTGTTAATTTGTTCTGAGAAGCCTGATCTTGTTGATCTTCCTGAAAGTTCTGGATTCTCCTATTTTTTAGCAGTTTTTCTGTTTTATTTTCGTTGTGTTCCACTTTCAGACTTTCTTTTACTACCTGTTCGTCTAGTTCTGATTTCTTTTTGGTTTGTTTTTTGGTATCCTGATTTTCTTTGATTCGACATCCATCTTGTATCTCTTTGTCCTGGATCTCTATAGTCTGTCTGTTTTTGGTTTTTTTCTCAATAAATTGCTCTTCGACCCTTTCTTTATCATCCATCTTTAGCATCTGAGAGTCTTCAAGGGATTGCTCTTCCTCTTCAAGTAAGAGCTCCTTCTTTTCTTTGCTATGAATTTCATTTAATGATTCCTGTTCTACTATTTCTGGAGAATTATTAGGGACGGCTTCATTTTCATCCTCTAGGATGTATTGATCCTTATACCCTTCTTCAGCTTTCATAAGAAGCCTCTCCTCCATTTTCTCTAAAAATTCATTGTGTTGCTCTTTCTGATCCTTTAGTATATCCTGTTCTATTATTTTTGGAGTATTTGCAATCTCATTATTAGTATCGTCCTCTTCTATTATGATCTGATTTTTATACCCTTTCTCTGCTTTAGCGAGAAGTTTTTTCCTCCATTTTTTCTAAGAATTCATGGTGTGACTCTATTTGATCTTCCCGTGTATTTTGGTCTATTGATTCAGTAGTATTCTCAATCTTAACTTCAGATTCGTCCTCATCGATTATGAGCTGGTCATCAAATCCTTCCTCTGCTTTAGCAAGGAGAGTTTCCTCCATTTTCGCAAGATACTCGTCATGTTGCTCCTCCTGCTGTTCTTTTTGGTCCTCTTTGTGTTTAAACCTTGTTTCTTCTCCGTTTTCCAATGAAAAAACTCCTTTCGTTATATATAAGAAGGATTTTAGTCATTTCTCATAGTATTACATTTCAAGAAGTTCTTTAGTTCCCAAAAATCTAATAGAATCGTTTTATGGCATTCATAGAGCTCCTATTGTTCGATAGTTTTTGTGAAAATCGTTTCTAACAGGTCGAATCGTTGAGACTGTTTTCCTCTCCAGTTCCTTGAATATCAAGTAGTTCGAGATAATTCTTGAAGACCTTCCAATCTATCCTCCATTGGGCCTGAAAATAACCATTAACTAATGATCCAGTAAATTCGTGAATATCATCAACTAACTGTTGACATGTCTCGCTGTCATCGTTTTTAAGGGTATTTTCGCGCTCTTTTAGGTTGCTTAGAACATTAATGAATTCTTTTAAGCCATATTCGAGAATGGGAGGTAATTGATGGATGATATTTTCGAGATTATTATGGAATTCTTTTCCTTCCTGGGTTATCGTTACATCTTGGTCACCCTTTATGTCTGAAAGAACCAAATAAGGAGATTGTTGGAGCATCTGCCAGTTTGACTCAATGAAGTCTTTCATGAATCCTGCTGCCCGTAAATTCCTTAACACTTCATTTTCTTTAAGAGGAGACTTTCGAATCAAACCTAGAACAGTGATCAATAAAACAAAAAGATCATCCGATAAATTAACCACGGATGGAGTAGTTATCACTGCTTCTTCAATTGATTGCAAGTCGTTGACTGGGTTCAAGAGAAAAGGGATGAAATGGTCACAGGTATGTGGTGAATCCTCCCGAAAAAGAAGCCCCTCGCCATTCATAGAAGTTCCAACAGGAAGAATGGTCATTTTTGGAAAGATAACAATTATTCAAGCACAAAATATCTATTTTGAAAATCCTGAATTCGTTCAATCCCTCTTAAAGGAAGGACTCAAAGTCTCAGAGAGGTATATGACACACGAGAAGAATTACCGTTATGCGAAAGTGAAAATATTAGGCGTAGTGAAAGATAAAGCAACTTTACCACCTGAAGCCCCCCCTGAACCAGGAGAAGGAGTTTACTCCATTTCAAAACCGATTTTATCTCATGTATTCGGACATCCCGAAATGTCACTAGAGTTAGGTGTGTTAAATAGAACAAACTTAGAACTATCAATAAATCTCACTCCAATAATGAGAGAACATCTATTAATAGCTGGAAGCACTGGTTCGGGAAAAACAAACACAGCAGCTGTATTAATCAGAG
>JAEOTY010000413.1 GCA_016839625.1 Candidatus Hodarchaeota archaeon | reverse complement strand
TATTAAGCGAATGTAGCTTCTTTAAGTAGCCATGGACTCCTCGATAGATTTCAGAGCTGTCTCCCACCCAAATCTCCAAGGGAAGTAAGGAGGGATCTTCGGTTTCTGTTAAAATCCCCTTCAACGCATTAAACATTCGTTCAGTTGCTTCACCTTTGTTGGGATCAATTAGAATTGCGAGTTTAGTAATTGCACTACAACTCCAAATAAGCATACCATGACATTGAAAACGAATGTACAAATTGTTATTCTTGGTTTCTATTCATTACATAACCAATTGGATGAGACTAACTGTAACCAGTATCTTATCCAAAAAGATAAAATACTTTTACACCGTTCCTTTCTTTATAGACACTTAAGACAAAGTCTATCCGTTCGGGAAAGAGTGAACAGGAGCCCCGCGAAGACGGTTGCGCGGGATACCAGCACCCATATAGGATACTGGCTTTGAAAGCTTTAGCTGAAACCGCTTTTTTAGGTGTTCTTGATACATACGGTAGATGTTGATTGAGGCAATATAATCCCGATCAGCAGTAAAGAGACACCGAGGACAGGAAAAATAGCGACCTAGTTTGTTTAGTGTTTTAGTAGATGGGTCATCAATTTTTTGACCTTTAGCTCCACAACGAGGACAATAACTGGAGGTCCAGCGAGCACTGACACGTGTAATTTTAATACCAAACCGCTTGGCCTTATAAATTAAAGCCCTATATAAAGAGCCCCGTAACCAGTTGGAGAGTTTTCGAGAGAGCTTACACTTATTTTTCAGAGGATCGTAGTTACGTAAATCTTCTAACACCAGAGTCTGGCATTGCCAAAGTAAGGCGGTTTCTAAAAGATGATTACTTCCCAGATGCATGATTTGCTTGCGATAGCGATTCAACTTCTGATAAAGACGCTCTCGCTCTTGTGTGCGTCTTCCTTGGCCTAGCCATTGTTTAGGATAACGATCAAGCTTCTTTTGCACTCGTGCAATATGGTGATACAATTGTTCAATTTTTTGTAGTAGTTGTTTATCAGGTGACCAATAAATTGGCTGACTAATCTGTGACCCAGCCTCACATATCACCGAGGTCGTCAGATTAATGATACCAAGATCAGTTGCCATAACTCGCTGGTTGTTCAGTAGTTTTTGATCCTTGTACTTGGTGGTCCATGCAAATTCAAGAAAAGGTAAACTCAATCCCCCTTTCAGCCTAAGGTATCTTAACGTAGGTAGATGGAGAGTACTAGCTTTAATATTGTTACTAGCCATGGCATGAATTCGTTGATAGACTTTGGAAGGAATAATGACTGTAAACAACTGCCAGTACCAATCACGTTTGTTGAAAGGTTGAAACATCTTAGGAAGTTTTAATCGAACAGCAATCTCATCTTTATCACAAGTCACTTGAATGGCTTGTCCATCATCAGGAGCATAGGGGAGTATAAAAGACCAAATACTTGGTTGTACCATTTTGGTATAAGGAATACGTGTTAATAATTCAAGATCTAATCCTAACTGATAGTAGTATTTACGGAAAGTTCGTAACGATTGTCGGATTAGTGCTCTTTTGTAATATTTGCCTTCAAAGCGGACTAGCGTTTGTGCAATAATACTTACTAGCGAATCTAGCTTCCCTTCTACTCCAGTTGTTTGGACGTTTCGTAACACATCTGAATAACACTTCTGTCGTTCTGCTTGTGAGCGAAGAATCCGGCCCACCCGTTCTGCAATGCACCGTCGAATGCGTGAAGGAATATAAATTGGTTGGCCTTTGTGTGTTAACTGGACCTGCTGTTCTCCAATTACTTTGTATGCCTTTTTAGTGCTTGATCCTAGAATATCTAGCCATTCTTCTGACCATAAACGTTCTAATAGTTGTTGCCCAGCCTGCATAGTAAGTTCTTTGAGGTAATCCAGCTGGACAATTAATTCTACTTGTTGTGGTATTTTTAAGGAGTAAGACTGTGTGATTTGATTCATGTTTGAAGGACCAGGAATGTTATTTTAGAGCAGTGTTAAAGAGAAGGTCTACTATGTTTTTTTTGACTTTCTCTATTTATAAATCTTGTAGACACTATAATCTAAAATTGACTAGTCTGAAGCCCGCTATCTTAATATTTAGAAGTTATCTAAAGAATTGTATATTCTGTTATCCTATGAGAGACATCTAATTATCTACCATTTCTGTGTAATAGCCATATACTTTTATCAATTCTTTCTCTCCTCCTCTTTTTCTCTTTCAGCTTTTTTTCTTTAATTTCTCCTTTTGTCCTATTTGTCTAATATTGTTCACTAATATCCATAATTATATTAGCTGTTGACAACCCAAAACGGATCAGATGATGAAGGAACGAATAATTGACTATCATATTCATACTTCTTTTTCTGATGGATTCTTTAGTCCGCAAGACATGGTTGACGCTGCTGGGCAAAAAGGGATCCAAGAAGTTTGTATAACAGATCATTACTCTAATTGGAAACCAGCTCTTTCAGAACTGGACTTTGAAGATTATTATACGACACTTGATGAGATACGAAGTCAACAATCACTAAAAACAAAGGTCTTCATTGGGATTGAGGTCGATACTTCTTCGATTGAGTCTTTCATCCCATTACTAGAATTTCAATGGGACTTGATTTTGTTTGAATACGTCCTTGCTGATTCATCATGGGAGAAAGAGTTTCAGAAAGTAATACATTTCAAGAAAAAGTATCCAGATTATAAAGTTGGTTTGGCTCATACCCGTTTTACAAGAGTACCCGAGTCCAAATTGGATTATGTCCTTGAAACGATCCGAAATTTCGGTATCATTGTTGAATTAAATACTGGATATGGAAATTATATGGATAAGTGGTTTAACTACTTCGATGATGAATTTTGGTTCTCCATTGGCTCGGATGCTCATCATAAAGCAAGTTTAGGGAATATGGACTTAGCAATCAATTATCTGAAGGGTCGAAATATACCTCTGGACCGAATAATCACT
>JAEOTY010000412.1 GCA_016839625.1 Candidatus Hodarchaeota archaeon | reverse complement strand
TTGGCGAGGGTGTCAAGATCGTTTTCTGGAATAAAGGTCTTTTTTTCTTTGTTGCTGCAATCTGCTGTTATGGAATAGTATGGACAATCTGGGGAAGTATGATCTTGTACCCCTTATATTTTGGGTACACTGGATCAGATAGTGGAGCAAGCCTTTTTCGATTTGTTGTTTGGTTTATTGGTTTACCATCCATGTTTTTAGCTGCTAATCTTGGTTCAAAATTGGAAATCAAATGGATTCCCAGACTTTATTTCATCTTCTCAATATTGTTTTTTCCGTTATTCATGCTCTTAACTACAGCGTTTCCAATAGAGAATAACGAATTTAATCCGATTGCTATTGTTCTCACTATTCTAATTTTCTTATCTACTATAATATTTCTTGATGTCTCGACGTTACTAGAACAACGCATTTTTCTAGATTTTGTTCCAGATGAAAATAGGAACAGTGTCTACTCTCTGGTTCCTACTCTATCACGAATTATTAGTGCTCCTGCTTCCGTAATCGGGGGTATTTTTCTTTTAAATGAGGATGTTCCGTCAACATTATCATTCTTAGGTTTAATCGGTCTTATTGGTTCAACATTATATCTTATAGCAATTCATTTCATGCCATCGGAGGGATTAGATCAGAAGATGGCAATAGAAGAATCACAAGCTCAGTGAAGACCCTAGAAAATTAATTTTTCGTTAAATAAACAAAATATGTTACCACTTCATGATAGATACGGAATTCAGGGGGAAGAAGAGTAACATTCAAATCTCTCTGTTTCTTCCGATGTTTTTCCCACCACAATTTGATTGAATAACGGGAGTGCGGTTTGAGGCTTATAGATATGGATTTATCAGCAACCCATTCCTGCAAAAGGCCTCGAAAACGAGAATGAGATTTGTTTTCCAAGACATGGACGTATATCATAAGAGTTTGATTATCTTGGGGACAGAATTGCCGAATTATTTCTTTTGTAGCTTGAAGACCTGTGATGTTTCCTCCATTAAAAGCAAATCCAAGAGATATTTCTCCTGATGAAAAGCCAAATGGTGGTTGTGAAACAATTAAGTCGAACTGATGTCCATCAACAGATTTCCAATCACAATTTTGAAATTCCACTAAATCTAACCCATTTAAATCACGGTTTAATTGTGCCAAGTGTACCGCCCGAGAATTAATATCAACACCTAGAGCAGTACCTCCTTTCAATCGAGCCATTAAAGCTAATAATCCAGTTCCCGTACCGAGATCTAATACTCGAGTGGTTTTTTTAACAGGCAAAGACTCAGCAAAATTCCAACTCCTACCAGAAATATTGGTAGAAAGCCAAACATATTGATGATTTCGCTCGTAAATTTGGAAATCACAGAAAAGAAGAAGATTCTTGTTGAAAACAGGCAAAAAATTCCATTTATACCCTTGTTTTGTGAGGAAAACTAGCTGATTTTTTATTATTATATCGAGATTCTCGTCGTTTAACAAAGTTATAAGGTCTGGGCTTATTACAGAGTTTAATTGATGTGATACTGAAAGATCCTTTTTTGTTTTGAAATAATCCTTTAAAATGTTTCCCAATTGGGCTAGAGAGTTTTTATCGTAAGAAAAAATAGTCTTAGGGAGTGATTGTCTCAAAGTAAATTTCTCTAGTCATTGGAAGGATACTCTTTACTCCAATCCGTTCAATAGACCCTTCTTTAAAAAAGGAAAAAGGGGTCAAGTAGGGATAAAAGCAAAAAGTAGAGCGAAAAGAAATATGACAAAGAAAGCAAAGATGAAGAATGCGATAATCGGAGATTCCTGCAAGAACTCACGTGAAAAGACGCGAGCAATTTCTTTTCCTAAACTCAACTGTCTCCGTAATGATAATTTACGTCGATCAAAAACTGTGAACCCAAAGATCTTGATTGTAGGAATCATGTGTATCAAACACCAGATGACGATGAAGGGGAGCGCAATTAACGCCAATACTCCAACTAAGAAGAAATTGGGAGTTGTTATTCCAACCATAAAAATTATGAGGCATCCAAAGCCACTGAAAATCATTGCCCAAAACCATGCCCATGTGGAAAAATAAACTTCTTCGGCTGAGCTAGTATCTGCAGCTCGCCGCTTGACTGTCGTTTTTATTTCCTCTGTTTTCTTTGCAGAAATATCCCGTGCTTTTTCCTTTGTAGTAATTTGAGCAGCATCGATTTCTTCTTTTACTCCATCAACGAATTCTTTCCCCGAGTCTTTTATTTTATCGAATAATCCGCGACCTTTTCCTGATTTCTCATCTTTCGCCATTCTTCTGACATCCATCATCTTTATGATTTTTCTTGTGTTTAACTTCAAAACCGAGTCTTTCGTGAAGAAATTTTGACCTTCACTGCGATTCCCTTTCCTTTAAGCACCTCATATTTTGTGCCTGATCCATAAACAACCGGAACCTCGGTTTTAAAGACTGTGTCGTCTTTTGTTGCATCCTTTTCCTTTAGTTTAATGGGAATTGGCTTAGTTTTCGCTTTTTCGGACTCATCAAACTCGAGAAACAGGGTAAAATCCTGCTTGGCAGAATATGTCATATTTTCCTTTATGTTAACCGTTCCATGATGCGGAACACGGTAATCATGTTTAAAAGTGCCCTTTCCTCCCACCTCGAAATAAAACTCTCCTGTTCTATCGATTGGGCTGGCCTCATGGACATCTTCCACTCGTATAGACATGAGACTGATTATGTTTTGGTATCTATTAGATTTAGACAAATCAGGGGCTTGACCTTTGGCGTAGGTCTTTTTTCCTTTTACATAAACTCGACGTGACATTTTTCATATCCTCGTTCAATTGTTCTAATTACGACTTTAAAAATAATACAATGCCTTATGAATGTGAATTGTTTAATAAGTTTGAGTTTTTTCCACTAACTACTTTAATTATATCTTTTTTGCAATTTCATGAATCCTTTATCGAGATGGTTATGATGCTAAAGGTACCAAACGAAGAAGTCCTCAAAGATGTAGTTCACAAAATTGAAGAAGAATACAATCTTGACAGTCGGCTAAATCGTTATAAAAGCCAGCCAGAGTTGGTTGAATCCGCTTCCAATCAAGGCTTAACTGACATCGATGATGCAATCCGTGCACTTTTTGTTACGGATTTTATTGTTACTGCTTCCGAAGTACCTTCTGGTGGAACGGATGACGAACGCTATTGCTCGGTTATTAATTCATTTATTCGAGGTCGTTCTCGTTGTTCCTCATCAGACTCATTAATGCGAGTTTTCTACTTTGCTTACAAAGTAGCAACAACCATTCGACATCAAGATTTATTTATGGCGGGACGGGGATTATCCCGAAAGGCTGCACTTATTCGTCTGAAAGACAGTTATATTGACCCTTATTTGAAAGTTGTGTCAGATATACTGAAGAAAGGACCGTGTGGATGGGAACTGGGAGTTCTGTCAGCTGCGTTAACAAGAATGTATCCAGACGAACAAATTCACCAATTTGAAGAGGTTCCCGAATATACTGATTCTAAGACATTAACTAAACATATTTGGCGTTTGTTGGAAAACTATAGTCATATACAAATGGTAGATACAAATCCTAACCCTATTATTCCTCATATGGAAGAGAGTCAAAGTTTTTTACTCCTTGATGCCGAGAAAGCTGAATTGGTTTCCTTATGGAACACCACAGCTACAGAAGTACTTAGGTCAAAGGACGATTTACTATCTCTAGCTCAATTTTTGAACCAAGATATCGATGGAAAGAAACTAGTTCAATTAAGAGGGAGTATACTTGATACAATGGAGCACCTATTTATTGTTAGAGACCCCTTTACCAATGAAAAGCCAATTTTTACTCTAAAAACCCCTGCTGATGAGCTTAATCTTTCTAGAGTCCTTACTATTCTCCATTTACGTGGTCTTGAACAGGATGGATGGAGATCTATGTTTGTCTCCCCAGAAAAACCTGTTGTTGAACCTGCGAAGATAAAACCAGAGAAAGCTGAACCTATTGAGGAAGATACCCTTAGTAAGGAAGTTACACCCATTGAGGAACCTACGCCCATCAAGGAAGTCGCACCTATTGAGGAAGTTGTTACTGTAACAGAAGTAGAAGAAGAGGCTCCAGTAAAGGTAGGGTTTTTTGCTAAAATCAAACGAAAAATGTTTGGCAAAAAGCCAGAGCCGAAGCGAGTAAAGAAACAACCTCCTAAGCAGCTAAAGATGGAACCACCTAAAAAAGAGGAGAAAGAACTACCTAAAAAAGTAGTGACAAAGCCTCCTAAGAAAGGAAAAGAGAAACCTCCCAAAAAAGTTAAGAAAAAAGATAAGCAAGACCAATTAATTTCTTTTATGGATCATAGCTCTTTCATCGCTCAAGGAATCACTGTTGACGCGGTAGCGGATATGGATCTTTTTGAGCTCTTTGATACCACACGAGAGGAGAACTATTATGTGATTGGAACATTTGAGACAGATTTTGAGAAGACTAACACAATTTTTCATACTAAATCGTCAAGTACCTCTCCGAGCGCTTTGATTACGTATTTTAATAGTTTAGATCAACAATTATCGAAATTATACAAAAATATCTTCAAAGACCATCAATTACTAATAGAAGAGTTATTTTTCATGGCTGATGATGGGCAGAAACTAATTATTAGCTTAAATGGGAATCAAGAACGAGTTGTTGGGTCAATTGCGACTACTTATGTTGAAAAAATTGTTGATTGGCAATCACGGAGAAGGGACATGGAACCCCTATCCCGACGATCCCTACACATGAGAACCAGTCAACTATTAACAGCTAGACGCCATACTCCGTTTCCTGAGGCCGTAGGACGAATTTACGATTTAAATTTTGATGTTAATAGTGCAGATTCCGCTATCCTAGATCATCCGCTTTTCTCTTCTCGTTAGTTCATAATGATGAAAATCTAAGAAAAACAGAGTAAGGTTCCTCTTTTGCTACAATCCATATGATTTAAACAATCTCCCTCTTCCAGCTACAACATCTATCTAACTATTATTAGAGAGGAATTTTTTTGTCCTACAACAACTCAGAACCATCACCTGAAACCAATCTTCGTGGCTATCTATTCTTCTTGGTTGGTCAGTGGACATCGATCTTGGGGTCAAATATCGTTCAATTTGGTATTATTTGGTTCTTAACTGTTGAGACTGGCAGTTCTTTTGTTCTTGGACTAGCAGCTTTCCTCGGGTTTGCCCCATTCCTCTTAGTTACACCCATTGCAGGTGTTTTTGTTGATAGATATAATAGGAAAAAGATAATACTCTTCGTGGATTTCATGCAAGCATTTTTTACTCTGATCCTCATTGTCTTTTTCATGTTTGACAATATTTTTTCACCGTTCCAATTAATTGTTGTTATTCTTGGGATAACTATGATCCGAGGAGTGTTTGGCGCTTTTCATACCTCTGCAGTGGATACTCTCCTCCCGATTATGGTTCCCAAGGACAAACTTAGTCGAATTAACGGAGTTAATTATTTGGCTAATGGTGCTATCTTCATCGTTGGACCTATAGTTGGTGCAGTGGCTCTAAAAATAGTATCGCTTAAGATTCTTCTCTGGCTTGATGTAATTACCTTCCTTATTGCTATCATTCCCACGATTATTGTTTTTATTCCCAAAATATTAAAAATAGAGCAAGAAGAGCTCGTAAAACCTTCTTTCAAATCAGAATTCTATACTGGATTCAATTTTATTCGTGAAACTACTGGCCTTTTTACTCTTCTAATGTTATTCGTTTTCGCAAACTTCTTTTTAACCCCAATTTTTGTACAATTACCTCTTCTGGTTACCTCTATTCATTTTGGGGATGAACTGAATTTAGCCTTCCTCATGTCACTTCAACAAGTAGGTCTAATCTCCAGCTCTTTTATAATGTCAACGTGGAAAGTATTCGATAAACATGTTGTTGGGGTTGTTGTTGGCATGTCAATTGGTTATATTGGAGTAATTATTACTGTTTTAGCCCCTGTAGGAAACTTTGCAGTGATGGGTATTGGAGTCTTTATGTTGGGTTTTTTACTACCGATAGTAAATGTCTCAAGTGAAACTATTTGGGCTGCAACTGTGCCTAGAGAAATACTTGGCCGAGTTTATTCAGTAAGACGAACCGTTGCTCAGATCAGTAATCCGATTGCTACACTTCTTGTTGGTATCCTTGCAGAAATAGTTGGATTGGTTCAAATTATAACAATCTTTGCAGTATGTGGGATTGTCCTATTAATATATACTTGGTTCTTTACATCGTTATCCTCAATCGAAAAAAGTATTGAAGAAAGTAGAAATGACAAAACTCTTGTTACGACTCCAGACGAAGATGATCGGCCGACTATTCAATGAAAACGATTTCATCACCATGGAATCTCATTTCCCTCCCAATCTTGGAATTTTCCAGTGGACTTCATTTCTA
>JAEOTY010000411.1 GCA_016839625.1 Candidatus Hodarchaeota archaeon | reverse complement strand
TTGCGTTAGTAGAACCACAAGGTCGGTCTGATCCTTTAGCTGCTGTAGATTTTGTAATGCAACGAGTACCTAGAGCATCTTTCTATATTTTCTTAACAGATCTAGAATCTTCCGATTCCGAAATATTTACTGAAGCTGCAAAACGTGCTCGATCAACAAAAAATAATATCACGGTTATCTCTCCATTTGGGCCTTTATTTGAAACAAAACTTACTGATTTAACAGCTACAGAACGAGCTATCTCAGAAGCGATTTTTGAAGAATATCTTGGATATCGGAAACAAGTGGAGGATAGATTAAGAGGCTTGGGAGTAGAAATCATTAATGTTGGCCCAGATGACATTCTGCCGAATGTCATTAAGGTTTACATGGAAGGCAAACAACTAGGAAAAGGATCAGTGTAAAAAATGCCTGCAGGACAACAAACAGCTCATTTCTTCCGTATTATTTATATTATATTGTTTGTATTCGCAAGTCTCTTAGTTATTGGGATACCTATCCCCATTGAAAGTCCAATATTAGTCACCAGTATTGATCCTTCCATGTTTGATTTCAATAAGGTTTTAAACATCTTTGAATATGTCATGATAATTATTCAAGAAATTACCAGGGCTTTAGCGTCTATTGCGTTTGCAATAGTTCAAACAATCACCTCAGCTAAGAGAGGTATTCCCTTCCTTGGTGACGCCGCTTATGCGCAGGTTGATCGTGGTGGAATGTCATCGACAATTGCAGCTTTGGTCAATCCTACAAATAACTTTTTTCCCCATTCCAATATCACGGATATAGCAACATTTATCGAAGATTTTGGGAATTTCTTTGGAGCAACTGCAATTCTAATTCTTGTACCCATTGCTCTTCTCTCAGGAGTAGGATTTCTCCGAGAAGGTGATACTAAATTAGCAATTTACTCATTCCTCGGTTTTCAACTTATTATCATGATAGCAATCTTTACTCAAAAAATTACTATCTCTACTTCAATTGATACTTCCTCCTTAATTTCTATGATTATTAGCCCAGTTTTCACGCTTGGATTTTTGCTATACCTTCTGTTAGAGATTGCATTCCAAACTTCATACACTTTAAACATAATTGAACCCATGACAGAACGAGAAAAAAGAATTCAAGAGCATTTGAAGCGAATTCGAACCTATGTCCCCCAATCTGAGGAAATAGAAAAAGGACGAGAGCATTCCGTTCAGAGTGTCCAATCAAAGAAATTTGGACTTCTTGCTGCTAGTTACTTGCGAGAAATGGTTGAACGACGTGTCTTTAAAAAGGGGGAAACTGTCCGTGATTCAAAAACAATGATGCGGTTACAGTCTTATCTCGCAAATCTTAACCAGAGTGATCCTCAAACTGACCTCAAATTAGCTGCAAAAACAGCTCAGCCTGATGTCTCTGCATTAGTCAAGCATTTTATCCCCGCTGTAGCATTCCGGATTATTGCAGTGGTTCTTCTCTCGTATTTCATTATGGCACCTCAAGAATTACTAGAGATATTTGTAGCTGCATCATTTCCAGCTCTTCTTGACAGTTTAGAATTAACACAGCCAGAATTTCAAACAATTGCTATTCTCAACGTTGTTCTGCTTTTTATTTTACTTAGTCTAATTCTAGGCTATTTAACTAGTGGAAGAACAGGAAAGGCTTTTACAAGAGTAATTCAGCAAATTGACACTTTGGTAGATTTTGACAGAGGCTCAAAACCAACTACAACATCTGATGAAGCAGTCGAGGGGGAAGAAATTGAAGAACAACCTTCTGACATTGAAGAAGAAATCAGTTAATATCATTAAGCGAGGAAATTCCAATGCCCAAGTTGGATCCTGAAAGCAGAGAAGCCCGAAAAAATATGCGGAAGCAGATTTCTGGTTATGGTGATTATGAAAAACAAGCTGATCGAAAATCAACAGAGACAGCTGTAAGAGAATACTTAGAATCACGACTCTCTGTATGCTCAGATGATATCAAGAAAATACAGGAAGCTGCTTTAATGAGCCAAATGATAACTACATGGTCAGATCTCGACCGATTGGTTTCTAGTTTTTCTGATATACGAAATTTAATTCAAGGAACTGAATATGGTATTAGTACTTTCTATGATTCCGATGTGATCAAAGAGTTCGATTTAAACTACCTCTATACACTGGAAAAGACTATTGTTGATATCATCGGACGCTTAGATGAAAAAATAAAACATTTCGATGATGCTATTGAAAGTGGTATGCTTTCAGATAGCAGTCGTTTGACAAATGAAATTTTAGATGATCTATCTGCAGTTAGAGATGCTTGGGAAGAACGAAGAAAGTTGATTTCTGACTTTCAGAAATTAGGATTAGTTTAACTTGTTTTATTTAATCGTCTAAACCCATCTTCACACTTCGGAACATTTTTTGGCATCAAATGCAGTTTTTTCTTGATTTATGACCATCTTTTGACTATAATCAAAGCTTTTCAAGCTTCAAATTTTTATAGCTCATAGTTTTTTCGCCCATCAGATCCTAATTCTTAGAAAGAATGACTTTTGATTTGAATAATGAATGGTGGATTAAATTTGCAAGAAACTAAGGCTTTTAATCGTTATTTTGTGATGCTTGGAGCCATCATTGCACAATTATGCTTAGGTTCCATTTACGCTTGGACGATTTTCCAAACAGCTCTATTTGAAAATGCTCCATATCAATGGGAGAAACTACTAACTCAATTACCATTCTCAGTGGGGTTGGCTTCCTTTGCGTTTTTCATGATACTTGCTGGAAAATGGCAAGATCGCGTTGGTCCGACCAAGGTGGCTACAGTAGGTGGTCTTCTTCTTGGTATCGGATATATACTAGCAGGCCTGGTTGATATTATCGCTACTGGTAATGAATTACTCGGATTTTTTTGGCTCGCTCTGACATATGGGGTGATTGGTGGAGCAGGTATTGGATTCGCTTACGTATGCCCTATCGCTGCATTAGTCAAGTGGTTTCCTGATTTAAAAGGATTAATCACTGGGATAGCTGTCGCTGGATTTGGTGCAGGTGCACTCATCTTTACTCAAGTAGAAACATTGCTGATTCCAGAAGATGGTGCTGTTGGAATGGCATTCTTAATCCTTGGAGTTCTTTATCTTGTGCTTGTTGCTGGATCAGCCCAGTTACTACGTAATCCTCCATCAGGATGGATTCCACCAAGGCCTAAAGAAAAATCACCAGCCCAAACAGTGACAACTATAGAAAAGAAGGATGTAGAACCAACAGAAATGATAAAGACTACAGAATTTTGGTTACTTTGGGGGATGTTCGTTTTAGCTGCTGCAGCTGGTCTTATGACGATAGGAAATGTAAAGTCTTTTGTACAAATTAAAAACCCAGCAATTGATGCAGTCATGGCAGCAAGCATTGCAGGTATTCTTGCAATCTTTAATGCTGCAGGTCGAATCATATGGGGTGCAATCTCTGACAGGATAGGACGAACAGTTACTATGATCTTGATGTTCGCCACCCTCGGAGTATCTATGTTTTTCTTTGGCCTACAACCAGCAAATGCTGATATTTTAATGTTAACAATTGGTGCTTCATTAATTGGATTTTGTTTTGGTGGTAATTTTGCATTATTCCCCTCAGCAACTGCTGATTATTTTGGAACCAAGAATTTGGGGAGTAATTATGGATTAGTATTCACAGCTTATGGGGTTGCAGGGATTCTTGGTCCTTTCATGGCTGGAGTCATGGATTACAAAGATGTGTTCCCGCTTCTTGGAATTCTTGCTTTTATCGCTCTTGCTTTAGCCATAGTCACCGAGTTGCTAGCACGTCGGAAAAGTAACGTTGAAACTCTTTAACGAGAGAAAATCAGTTTTTACTCCCCTCTTTCTCTTTTTTAAATGGCAAACTAGGAAAAAGATACTAAGAGGAAGATATTTTGCAAACTTCTAATCTTGAAGTCAATAGTATGAGGGATTTTTAGTAAGTGGACAAATAAGATTAACTTTTGTCAAACATTAATTATATTTAGAAGAAAGAAACTTCTTAAAAAAATAATAAACCAGTCGTATTCAGAATATAAAGTCTATAGGATCTCACAAATAAAAAATGAATAATTCTCGTGGTGATAATGTGCCAGAGCTAACAGAAACAGAGAAAGAAAAAGCGATAAAATATTACCCTCTACCTGAACTGGCTAAGAACGCCAGGCTTCCAAATATGGATGTTTATTTTGAGAAGTGGAAATATTCTGTTGAGAAACCAACAGAATTCTGGGCAGAGGAAGCCAAAAAAATTGATTGGATAAAACCTTACGAAAAAGTCTGGGTTCCACCAACAGGAGATAAAGATGAATTTGTTGGTAAATGGTTTGTTGGTGGTAATCTTAATGTGACGTATAATTGTCTTGATCGGTGGGTTGAAAGAGGATATGGTGATGAAACCGCATTAATTTGGATGGGGGAAGACGATACTGTTAAAAAATATAGTTACAAATCACTTATGCACGAAGTCAACAAAGCAGCCAATGCACTCAAATCTTTGGGGATTAAGAAAGGTGATCGGGTCTGTATTTGGTTACCAATGATTGAGTATCTTGCTATCGTTATGTTAGCGTGTGCTCGTATTGGTGCAATCCACTCTATTGTATTTGGCGGTTTTTCTGCAGAATCAGTTAAAGATAGGATTGATGATTCTGAATGTAAGGTCTTGTTTGTTGCAGATGAAGTTCGTAGAGCAGGAAAAAACAGACCAATGAAAGACAACCTGAGGGGTGTGATTGAAGCCTGTGATTCAATCGAAACAGTTGCAGTCATTAAACTTACTGGTGGAGATGTTTATGAATATGAAAAGGATGTTGATTTCCTAGCTCTGATGAAGGAACAATCTGTTGAGTGTGAAAGCGAAGTAATGGATTCTGAGGATCCTCTATTTATTCTCTACACAAGTGGCACCACTGGAAAACCAAAAGGTGTTGTAC
>JAEOTY010000410.1 GCA_016839625.1 Candidatus Hodarchaeota archaeon | reverse complement strand
CTATCTCAATTAGAATTCTCCAAACCTAAACAAGATGAATTGACTACTAAAGATTAAAACATTCTAAGTAATGATGAAGGGTCGAAAAGACTAGTTATTATAAGTTAATGTCGCGAAAGAGGACTTTTATCGAAAAATATAATTATTGAATATTGATTTGTTCGCATAGTGAAAAATCATGCCCAAAAACACTACAATCACGTTTATTGCGCCAGAAAAATTGAAAGAGGAGTTTGAGGCCCAAGCCAAGGCATTAGATATGACTTCTTCTTATGCATTACGCAAACTTATGCAGAGATTCATTGATGACACTTCTATTTTAGTTCATTCTCCTAGTGACATTACTTCTAGGTTAGAAAAGCGATTAAATCAGATCCAAGAATCTCAAGAAAGAGAATTAGCCAAACGAATGAACCAATTAGATCTTATAATTAGTAAAGCGAGAGACCATCTTTCATTAGCAGCAAATACCCAAACAAAATCTCTGACCGAGGAAATTATTGCCTTACTAAGAAATAATTCTGAATTACGTGGCAAAACCTACCAAGAAATTGAGGAAATCTTTATAGAAAACCAATCACACCTAAAGGTACTAATTGAAGATGCGAAAAAGCAGGGAGAGGATCCAATAGGGGATGCTATCAATTATCTTCGTGATACTGGCTTAGCCACTTACTCAAACAAGACAAAACAACTTAAGTGGGTTGAATCATGAGTTCAGGACTCACCGAGGATCTAGTCAAAGAATATGATCTGATGGTCCTTGAGAATATGAGTAAGAATTCTCGAAGAGAATACCATTACAACCTTATGGAGTTCAGAAAATTCCAAGAAGAGAGAGGGAAAGACCTTATACAACCTACAGCCTTAGATCTTGCAGAATACCTCAAACACAAAAGAACCACCTGTTCAGGTCAAACTCTGAACAGAAAATTCTACGCCATCAAGAAATTCTTCGTTTTTTTAAAAAAGAAAGACTTGATGGATCCAAAAGAGTTCGATTTCTTAGATGAGATCAAACCCAAAAAAACCAAGGGTGATGAAGCTCATCGATCTCTTAGTGAACCCGAAGTTCAACAATGTTTGACTAAAATCAGCCACCCTCTTTATCGATTTATTTTCTTCCTTGGTTTGGAGTTTGGCATTAGAAGAGAGGAATATACCAACCTTAAAAAGAGTGATATCGATCTTAATCAGAAACGTCTTCAAATCCATGGGAAGGGAGATAAAGTGCGATTCATCCCGATGACGAAAGCACAGATCAATCGTTTTCAGCATTTTTTTCAACAAAGAGAACGAGACGGAATCAATCATGACTATCTCCTCTATTCCAAGACTGGGAAAGTAATCAAGCGTACCCTGGAGAGATATTTCGTAGACATGTCAACCATGGCCGGAGTGAAGTTCACTAGTCATGACATTCGTGTCACTTTTGCTACTCGCTTATGGAAGGCTGGTTTGGATATTTTTGTTGTTTCTCAAATGCTTGGCCATGCCTCTATCCAAACGACTTTACGTTATCTTAAACCGACTCAGAAAGAAATTGAACAACGATATCTGAATATAGTAGAAGAATTCTATTTACCTCTGTGATTTAATAGATCTATATCCAGGTATTATTCTCCAAACGGGCACTTGACGACGTTTTTCATGATTTCAACTTGGATCTAAAAAGTCGTGACAAAAATATGAGGCACTTCTCGTCGACGAGAATTACTGATCTGAAAAGCCATCACTCTTTTCTACTGATATTGACTCTAATTAAATCCAGAGAAATATGTTTATTTCAAGCAAAAAAAGAATAGATCATTTTTGGCTTAAGTCAATAATTGAAACTAACTTTAAACCTGGAATATGAATCAATGTGCAAAGATTGCCTTTCGATCCAAGGACAGAATTTATTCGAGATCTCGAAAAAATAAATCCTAAATTTAGGATTTTAATAATAAATCCTAATCACGATGGTAATGACTGGCAACCCGCTAGAAAGCCCCTTTTATCAAATACTCGCTTCTACACAATTATTTATTGTATCATTTTTTAGTAAAAATTTTCAGAAAATTATTCTTGTCTAATCCTTCCTTTTCGAAATTTATGGATAGCTTTTTGTCACTAATTGCGAAACGAAGACATCTAATCAATAATTGAACTTCCATCACGATGTTCGTGACGGGCAAAATTGCCATTAATTTTATGTTTCAACTAGTTGAGACAAAAAAGTTGACAACTCCTGGAGATTCTAGGAATAAAATCAATATTCTAGATTCTAGATTCTAGAAAGGCTTAAGTGAAGAAAAAACCAATGATTATTCCAAATTAGAAGAATCTCGGAAGTGGGGGAAATCACGCTTACTACGCACTATAATTTCTCTGTGTTTTTCCTGTTTCATTTGTATCCAAATCTTATCATTTTCAGGAATAAAAGAATTTTGGGGTATTATCCCCAATATTTTATGTTTCCATTCATTGGAATTTTTGAATGGTTCATAACTAGTCCAAAATCGTTTAGTCGACCACCACCACCAATGGAGGTAATAAACTGTATGAATTTTCCCTGTTGAAAAATTCTCTTCTTTAATGGAGAAAAAATACCCTAGTTTCTCAAATTTCTTGAGATAATGGATAATTAGATGTTTGGAGAAGGTTGGTTGTTGCTTTTTTAATTTCTCCAATTCATCACCTTTTATTACAATACTCTTTCTACGTAAGTCTACTCTAGAATGACTAAACTCCTCTTCAACCATTTTTACAAGCCATTTCCTCATATCAGAGGCAGTAAATCCTCTTGAAAAACGAAAGGGCCGAAACAAAATGTTTTCATAATCCCATTTCTCCTCTCTCCTGTAAGGAGTTGGATTTCCATATCTCTCAAACGCTTTCTTCATCATTTGAACTCGTTTATGGGCTTGTTTATCTCGTTTGGTCAATTTTGTTTCTGTCATCAAAGCTTCACTTATGATAATTTAGAATTATCCCATATATAAACTTATTTACCAATTTTAAATGAGTTTGAAGAAAATAACTTTGGTAAATAACCAACCTAATAGAAATTCCCATTTTAATTGCCTTCTACTATGATACCTATCGAGCATAACGATCGTTAATTTATGAACAAAAAAGGTTGTCAACTCCTGGAGATTTCAGGAATAAAATCAATGTTCAGGTACGAGAAAAAGCTTGACAACTGTTATTTCAGGGATGGGTCCTGCAAAACTGTCTGAATTTAGTCAAAAAAATGAGACATTTATTGTGAACCATTCAATAGAAGAGTATCAAAGCTATTTAAAAATATGTAACCAAAATTGTAACTATTGCTACTAGTAGAGCTAATAGAGTTATTATTGAACTTATTTTAGCAATCTTTAAGGTTTTTTTAACCAATTCATTTTGTTGTTTTGAAACTTGAATTTGTTCTTCTATATTGATTCTATTTCTTATTTGATAGACATATTCAATATCTGATCT
>JAEOTY010000055.1 GCA_016839625.1 Candidatus Hodarchaeota archaeon | reverse complement strand
GTGTGACGGATGTGGAACACAAATCAGTACTGAGAATTATTATCAAGCCTTACTGGAATCAGAAATATCTCCTCCTATCTTTATCTGCCTTGAATGCTTGAAAACATTCTGTAGTGAGCATATTACCTTCTGTTCGGATTGTGGTAAAAAATCGTGTCCAGATCATTCACAAGAATGCATTATTTGTAAGAAACCTTTATGTACAGCTTGTGGTGTTGTAGATTCGAAAGGTGGAATCCTTTGCAGTGATCACTCTTGGAGATGTATCGTTTGTGGGAACGGTTTCAGTGAAAAAGTCCCTTACAAAATGGGTCATACTGAACAACAACCTGTATGTGAAGAGTGCGCAGATGACTACCTTTTCACATGTCCTGAATGCGGTCAAATAGAAGCCACTACAAGTGCTAAAATCTGTGGTGGCTGCGGAAAACACTTTTGTGCAGAACACCTATTGGCCTGTAAAAAATGTCAGACGGTTGTCTGTAGTGAATGCGGTAGAGTAAAAGTCAAGATAAAAAATGAAGAAGTAGTCGCTAGATGTGTAAATTGTTCTTGATCCTTTCCTTTAACTCAATTTTGCGCTACAATTCATAAAAAATTGATATCCCTGCTCTACCTTACTTCCGCATTTAGGACAGTAAGCGACTTTAGTATCAACAGGTTGATATCCTGTACTAGGGCTGCGTTGAGTTTGTGTCTGCGATTGGTATTCTTGTCGTGGGTAAAACTGCTGTCCTACAGGATTATAAATAATTACTAAACGCTTACGTTTTTTTCTTGCGATTTTCTCGTATTTTTCCCTAAACGAATTTTCCGTTTGGACTTGACGATATTTAACACTGAATAAGAACCATCCACTTATTCCTGCAATAACTTGTCTAATCTTTCTTTCCTTTAATTTCACAAAGTAATCGAAATTATAAGATCTCACTGAATTAATTCTTGATTTATGAATCAATCATCTTTATTAAGATTTGGACTTGAAAAATTTTAAAGAGAATTAGGAACAGTCAAATCTTCCTCATTTAAGATCTGTATTGTTTCAAAAAATGCAATAACATCAACTCAAAAAATGAAACCACAGATTTTTGCGATTAATAAAATTTTATTTCATCTAGTAAAATATTTCTTTTACCTGCTACCGCTTTCCGACCTTTTATGGGCAAGGTTTCTAATATGATTCTATTCGATCACTTTAAAATCGAATTTTCTTCGTAATTGTTCTATTAACGGTTCAATAGGTTGAAAATCAAAATTCCAAGGGATTCGCATAACATCCATCCCTCGGCTCCAGGCGTGCTGTCCAGATTCAATTTCGACCAAAAGATCCAAATATCCTCTGTGCAACTTGATAAGATATTCCAATGGCACTCCACCTCGTTCAAAAGTTCTATCTCTTTCTTTCACACGAGCTAAGGCTGTTTTGGGTTCAACATCTAAATATAATACGAGACTTGGGGGATAGAGTGAGCTGGTCATAGCCTCATAAGCCCGTTGATAAGTTTGCCATTCTAATTCCGAAATGTTGCCTTCTAGCATGTGTAATTTTGCAAATACTCTGTCTCCAGGCAATCCTCTGTCTAAAACGCACCCTCGATACTTACTTGAGCCAATTAAATTAGCACTTACTTCATAAGCAGCAAGTTTCTGTATAGCATATCGTCGATGGAGCAAATCAATCTGCATTGGAAAAGCCCATCGTTTTGGATTCTCATAAAATAAGGTCAAAAAATCCGCATTCACGGGCTCACTCAATAGCCTGAACTCCAATTTCTCTGCAAGGTATTTAGCAAACGTACTTTTCCCCGCTCCTATGATGCCCTCAACCCAAATAATTGGTTTATAATGAGTCATAATCTCACCAGACTCGAACTTTACTTTTAATCATAGAATAGTCAATTTAAAAGAAAGCACACAAGAATCTGACAACATAACTTGCAATAATTTTTCTGTCCTATAAAGCATTTATGGTAACCCATCTGAACATCAAAAACTTTCTTTTAGAATTTTTACTAAGCACTAGCTCAGAACTTCCAGATGGTTGAAAGCAAGAAGATTAAAGTCATAGAAATTGTAATATCATGTTATATCTAATCATGATTCCTTCCAAAATGTCAATTCCCTCAATAATCTTCGACTTTTGGCAACATACATCCGAACCAAAACGATGACCCCATGTATTACAGGATAAACAAAACTTGAATTTCTGCCTGACGTTCATGATTACCTCTGGCCTTAAATAAATGGGTGGACTGTCTTCACAAAGACAAAAGTCATCATAACGATGAATATCAAGGTAGTGTTCAAAATCCATCTCTGAGTAATCTTTAGGCAACAAGAGTTCTGTCGAAATCTGACTAAGATAAACTTCAATTTCCAACCCTTTTATCATAGTTTTATTTAATACAGTCAAACATGTGCCTCCTATTTTAAAAAGCTATAAACTTCCCTTTTAAATGTATCCAGAATCATGTTATCCAAGATAAAAAAGGGTGATTTTTTAATTCTCCTTAAAGAGATTGACCCAGTAGGTCGTGGGGAATTTTTCATAATACTCGAGGGTCATTGATGCTTCAATAAGGAAAGAGCTTCAGCAATATAGCTCACAGGGTCATTCAGGTATACCCCCTCTAGTATTTTGTTGATTTTTTCGTGTATATCGTCCTTCTCTAACTCTGTCATGATTTTCTCAATAGATTTTTCATATACCATCATACCTCACCAAAACTAGACACTCTTTATTCTAGCCATTAGGTCATCCGCTCCTAACCAACCAGCCACCTGAGTCCAAATCCAAATGTATTTCCGAGCTGGACCAAAAGCAGGTTCGCCATCTTTATAGATTTGGAGGCGTTCATAAGGGACATTAACCAAACAAATCACGGCACTAATGTCTGGATCGATAAACTCACAAAAACTAAATCTTCGCCAGTGGTTTTTTTGGAGAGTTTTAAGAATGTCCTCAGATTGGTTTAGATGTTCAAGTTCTACCTCTGTGATCGGATCCCAGAGGTCTTGACCCTCAATTTCAAAACCAGTTTTTTTAAAAAAACGGTGACCCCAAAGTATTTGTCCTTCTTTGAGGGCCTTATTAATATCAGTCCTATTTCTATTGTTCATTTTAATCATAATAATTACCTCTCTACATCTCTAGTAAATAGTATTCAAGGTTGAATCTTGGTCTAATCATGAAAATGTCAAAACACCCCGAAATTGGCAAATAAGTCGGGTAAATCACATAGACTTCATCGAAACATGTTCGATCCATTGGCCCGAGGGGAGTTGCACAAATCACCCATTCGATTGGTTCCCCACACTTCACACAATATACATCGTTGGTCTCTGAATCATCAGTGTCATTCATAGTATCACCAGATTCGTGATTAAATTGGTAGTAAAACCCCTATTTATCCATATTGAAGGCTAATCTAGAAGTTATAGGAATGTAAATCACTGAATAGACCTGTCTAAGAATGATTTCCCTCGAAAAAGAGGCATTGCTAGGAGGAGAACCGAGACAAGAGAGGTTTATTGGAAATTTTTTGAATAATTATAAATCAAAAAAAGTGTTTTATTGCGCTGTTGATAAAAAAAGGGGAAGTGGTGAGATGAACTCACGTATTCTAATTTGTATCAAGTGAAAAATCACTTGTATAACCAATTAGAAAATCCTGTGAATTTAGACCGAGCTCTTGCTCTAAAGAAAGAGAAAAGGTGTTAGTTAGTAGTTGCAAGATTTTACGGTGGTCGATTTCAGAAATAGGACGATTAAAAAGTTTTTCTAAGAATTTCTCATTTATTGTCAATTGTATTACATGATCCATTCAATTCACACACATTTCAGGAATTCAACTCACAAGATTTCTCTGGGAGATCTTAATCTCCTTCTATTGTTGCTAATAATAGTCTATTTTCAACCCCTATATATCATAATCCAAGACCCCTTTCAAACAAAAAGAAATCAGAATTCTTGAGAAAATATTAACGAGGAAAACTTCGTTCTTTCAGAAACGTAAATATGTATGATTAACGCACAGGGAACTCATTCCTTGAAAGAATACTGTGAAACAGTATCTAAAAAGTCACGTTCCTGTTAAAGCCGGCCACTATCTATTTACTAAGTCACCCTTGAAATTAGTCAGAAATAGATTAAAACAAGATTAAAGAGTCAGTCTTAAGAATTTTTTTTGAAAATCTCCTCAATTTTCTTTTTAAAAATTCCTAACTGTTCCACTTTACATGTCATTGCTTTTCTTGTGAAATCTGCCACGGTATCCGCATAACCAGATTGAAGAATAATGAAAAGTGCTTTTCGTTGGTTGTTGGAGAGTTCCAAATTCACATTTTTGGGTATTTCCGTCCAGTCAAGTGGAGTTGATTTTTTTGCCACAATTATTCCCATTTATTTCTATTTACTTTTCTCGGCTTCTCTGATATTGATTTCTTGGTGATCCTTTTATACTCACAATGAATAGTGGTTAGTGGCAGAGTGGTTTAGAAGAGATTCTTGCAGAATATCATCAATAGTATCTTTGAATGACTGAAATACACTGGTATTGACGATTTGTTGAGATAAATATTCCGCATATTGATGAATAAACACATAATATAGTTGGTTTAATATATCATCTAGTCTAATCTGGTACTTCTGATCTGTTAAGATTGCGACAATGATATCGTTCTCGGATTTGTATGTAATTTTTGTATGTTCGAGGTGTAACTCAGAGAGGCTTTCATTAAGCATTGTTTTAGCAAAATCGTTTGCTACAGAGAGGAAACCACTAAAGAGATCGATGTTGTCAACATCTATTGTTTGATAGTTTTGTGTCACTAGACATTTGCCTTGATGAAGGATGAGGACACTACGGATCATTTTTTTACAGACCTGGATCATGGTGGTAAACCCACTGGGGTGGTGGCATCGGAGAAAAGGTGACTTAAATAACCACTGATGACCCCAAATACCAAAAGAACAAGTGATGAATAAAACCACCAATACCAAGTAAGTAATAGGACAGAAAACAATACACACAACCCATATAACATCCTCTGTGAGTGAAAAAAATCTCTATGGTTCCAAGCAACGGGTGGTTCAAGTATATCGGGAATAACCGCGCCAAAACCACCTCCGCTGAGCGTTAAAACAATATTTCCTATGAGATTGAAATCCTGAATACTTTCATACATTAACAGTCCTAAGGGGTTGTTCGAAAATAAGTTTCCTCTTGATTTAAAGCTACTCGAGAACAGGGGAAAAAACGCGGGGATAGAAGATATAGTTCCATTTAGGGCAAATAGGATGAGGGAGAAAATTGAGAGAGCTCATTTGGTCATCAGTAACCTTGAGCTCTTTTTTATACTCTTTAGCAATAATATGGGCGGTAACAGTCAAGCCTTTAACAGTCTTGGTAGAACGAATAAAGGCTAACGCTTTACTATAACTGGTTAAGGGTTCTCCCGCCCAATTCAAACTAATAAAACTGAAGAGACGATGTTCAATAGGGTTCCACTTCGAGGTGCCTGGAGGGTAATGACAGATGTTGGTGCTGGCTGTTCGATTGATTCTCCATCTAACTTACCTGCAGGCAAATCAATGATGAAAGATATTGTAACTTTTTTTTGTCCAGAACAAGAACATAAAAAGCTCATAGCTTCTTTGGATAAGCTTCGATTTGAAACCTTAATAGGCATCATTAATAAAGTCGATAAAGAACTAAGGCTTATTGACTATTATGGCCAATGTGGAAACCCTAATTCACAACATGTTTTTCTAGCTGATAAGATAAAGAATAATTGCTTCGTAATGACTACTAACTTCGATACATTGATAGAACATGCTCTTATCAAATTAGATGAACCATTAGAATATATTAAACCCGTTATAACCCGCGAAGATTTCGAAAAATACAGTAATCCCGCTAAATTACTAGAAAAGGGAATTAAAGCAGTCTATAAAATACATGGATCCTCAAAAAACCTGATAACAAAAAAAGATACACGGAAATCTCTGATAACAACGCTTCGTGCACTAGGTTCCAATAAAAGGTTCCAATAAAAGTGGTATGTAAATTAAGTGTGCCCCGACTCTCCCTATATAGCGGGGATGTTAGAGTATATTCTGAAGCATACAGGAACAGTTATGAAGTTTATCTTATTCACCAGCCACCTAATCAAATAGGTCAAATTTTTTGGGCTGAAAAAGATGAACTAGATTTAGTCAAATGGATCTGACTAAATTAAAAGATACTATGAAAAAGTTTATCTTGTTATCTATTCTCTTACTTTTTATAAAAGTAAATAATAGACGAGGATAATCTGTAATAAGGTCACGAGGAGACAATGGGTCATAAAATATTGAGGTTACCATTTGAAGAAATATTTCGCGCAAACGATGAGTGACCTGGGGTCAATCAGTTATCAAAAGTAGATTCGCATAACAATTCCCCGAGGGGTCCTGGTAATTAAAATTTGTATAATATTTTGCTAACTAGCTTTGTCTTTCAAAAAGTTTGAGTTTCCTCCTTCTTAAGAAGATGAATACAGTCATTATCCCGATAAAAGAAACAACGAAAGTGAAGGTGGGAAAATCTCCGGTGTAATCATCAGTAATAGCATTTTCATCCGTTATTTGTATGACAGGACTCCATTCATTGGTAATCTCACTATATGACACCACAAAAATTTCATGCAACCAAATCGATTCATCAAGTTTTTGATCCCAAAATACATACCATTTGGTATTGTGTCGCACTAAGTCAATATTGTAGTTGTCTGACGAATAAGAACTCTTGATATTATAATCAAAGGAGGCAATTTGGGTCCAATTGTCATTCAAAAAGTCAAATTCCCAAAGTTCTATTCTTTGGTTAATGATTAACGCCATATCAAACACCAGATCATCTTTGGAATTCGGATTAAAATCCAAGTCAATATGATATATTGTTGAATTAGCCAAGAGATGGGGAAAGTTAATTTTCATAACACTGAGATTTTCTTTGGCAAGATCAGCAATGCTCCAAGTTTCTTTATAGTTACTTCTATTAATCTCATAGCAAAATAAATATTGATCTACAGCTAAACATTTTCCCCAAGAATATGAAGGAATCTCCGTGAAGACAGTATCCTGCCAACTACTCCAAGTACCATTTGAAAAATGAGTAGTCCTTTCATTGTAATGACGATCGTAGAGAAAAGTATTGTTCCCATACATTACGAAGGTCAAAGCTTTACTGTTATATTGACCCTTGTATCCCTGAATTGGCTGTGAAACGATAGACCCATTCGGATCTACTTTACTTACGAAAAAAAAATCTTCATTTTCATGCGTAAAATTACTGTCATGCCAGAATTGAAAACTCCACGCAATGAAAAATGATTCATCCTCAAGTGAATGGAATGAATGAATCCACCAATAGATCTCTCTGCTTTCTTCTTCTAGTAAGTTTAAATAATTGATAATTTGGGATTTTCCAAAAAGCTCTAATTCATCTGACCATCTATCAGCTTGCTCGTTATATTCCCTTTTGCAAAGGGAATATTCTCTCTTACTAATCCCTTCATTATAGTAGTAAACTACAAAACCATTTTCAATTGCGCTGATATCAAAAATAGTCTGGACTCCTTTAAACACTTTTTGGGGTAAAGACCAATTTCCATTTGATAATTCATAAGAAAGATAATATTCTTTCCTGATATGGTCATAATTCTGCACTTCATGAGAAAAAAGAAGATGAGTTCTCCCAGAATTGGCCTTAAAGGCTCTAGGATCATAAGAAGAGAGATCCCTGGAAGCTTTTATAGGCCTTATTAGTTCATGTTGAGTTGTATCTTTATTAATATAATGTACATTCATTATTGGATAAAAACTGGATGTAAGTAATAAGATCACGAGGATGTACAGAAGTTTTTTCTTAAATGAGTATTCAATCATTAACAATGTCATTGTCCTCAATAAAGAAGTTTAGATACAATACTTTAAAGTTTTTTAGCGTGCAATTACTATTAAGGTTTTAAATTCTGGAATATATTCATGAACATGTTCTATGTAATCTAGACAGATGTTCGTTGAAATACTTTGGAACCAAATCTACGTGGCATTAGGTAGTGAATAGCTTTAGTTCTTCTCCAAACAGTTACATAAAAAAATGTAGGATTTCAGTGAAATTTTAGTGAAATCCTACATAAATCGAATGCTAAAAAGTCCAAGAAAACGGAATCTACTTGTTATCACTACTGATTATAATAATTTTCTAGGTTTTTTGTATAGTTAATCACACTCCGTCATATGTTGTAAGATCGATTTCAGAGACAGTAGTGGAATGCATAGTATAACCACCATTATACCCACTCATGACGTACCACCAAGCAGAACGATCATTACAATTAAACGTATGAAGGCTTTCATGCATTGTACCTAGGGTTTGATCAATATAGCGAGGATAGATCGAAATATAATAGCCTTTCATTAAGATCGCCTGGTTCCATTCGTTTATGATCATACCAGCCAAATCGCCGTTAGTGTTCATCTTATAACGATGGGCGAAAAGCATATCAAATCCATGATTAACAGCTTGAGTTCCACTAGGATCCTGTTTCCAATCACTAGTAAGCCCTAAAGCATTCTTCGCAGTTGGCCTCATCACATAATTATAGAGATAAGATATATCGTCTGAGCTTGGATTCCATGTAAAAACCATACTGGTAAAATCAATTCCAAAATGTGATTTCAAAGTCTTGGGCGAACCCTGATATGAGTAAGATTTTGTTTCAATATGGTTAAACCAAGTAAGATAGTTGGAATGTGCATTTTTGAAATAACTGTCAACCAAATGTACAACAAAGACTGGGTGAGTACCAGATTCAACAGTAACTTCGAATTCACCTTGAGATGACGAGGGGGTATAAGTACTAGACCAATAACCCCCAGGGCCAGCACCGGAGGCTTTAACTCGTGTTACTGTATATGTCCCAGAATTTAATGCATACTTCTTGGAGGATTGCGCTGTAAAAATATAATCTAAATAGTCATGTACTACATATGTCTGATAACCATTAATATAGCCACCTTCACTGTACGCTTGAGTCCAATCTTCCCAATCATCGTAGTCATCAGCAAAAATCTTGTATTCCACTGAGTCTACTTCTTTTTGGTAGAATAAGGGGTTATAAATATAAGTCTTAACGTGTTCAGTATTTCCCTTATATGAATCATATGCATAGAATGAGGTTAATGGCCCTTGAGCAGCAATGCCTGCACCACCACCTTCCTGATTGTTCAAACTTTGATCTGGCCACTTAGGGATAATAGCCTTTGAAAAGTTTTTTTCAGGTGAAGTTATCTTTAAATTGTAACTTATGGGCAGTACCGTGGAATTATACGTTCTTAACGCAAAAATAGAGTTGATTTCATATCCATTTACAGATGTTTCCAATGGTGTTCCTTCGTTAAGCATTTTTATGACAGGAGTCCCATTTAACAAGGTCGTCATATTAAATTCATTTGGAATCCTAAGTTCAAATACGCAGTCACTTGGTATCACACCTGTCGTTATTCCATGAAGCTGAATTGTCAGGTCTCCCTGTTCATTGACTTCGTAATATGGCCCATCGTTATCAACGACGATATCAACCTTTGGATCGGAGGTAACGAGTCCAATCACAGCATTTGTTAACCCCCATACAAGGACTAACAAAATAACTGAATAAATCTTTCTATTATATTTCATTATTCTTCCTTACCTTTATATAGCTTTCAGTCTCTTGCGTAGTATTTATTGAAATTTAATTACGCATATAGCATGGATTTGACAATAAAAAAGTCTCTCAAAGGACTTTAGATAGAGACCCATAAGCATTAAAGGGTAGGGATTTGACAGAAATTCGAACTAAAATGACCGTCAAATACTTACCCGTTAGAAACT
>JAEOTY010000409.1 GCA_016839625.1 Candidatus Hodarchaeota archaeon | reverse complement strand
CTTTTTTTTAAAAAATCCTCAATTTAAGTCATAGCGATTTCTGCTCTGAAGGGTTTAGTCATACTGATTGCTCAATTTTAGTGATTATGGAAATGTTTTCTATCCCATTATTAGCGTCTTTTGACTCTCATTTCAGAGGAATAGTATCTGTGTTACCATGAATGCTGCATTATGAATGAGTTATTTGAATCTCAGAAGTGACAGGTTTGAACAGACTACTCAAATTTTGGAAGATAGTATTTAAATGGCTCCTGACGAGTTCTTCATTTAAAAGATGGGGGCACCAAGCAAAATAAAGGGCTTTTTTCGTTTTTAGTGTGATGGCGGTTCGTCTTGCTGGCCCATACAAAATACTTGCGAGAATCCCCTCGTTGTCCTTGAGAACCACATTATTCTGTTTCAATTCTTGTTCTTGACCATTTAGCTTTACATACTGCTCCCCTCCTTGTGAAACATCGAAGATTAGATCACCTTGGATTTCATCGAGATCATGTCCTGAAGTCAAAATCCTATTCGTGAGTTCTGCAATAAACATGCAATCAACTAGTACCGAAACTTGCGGGAACTTCCCACCATTTTTTATTGTGTTAATCTGGTACTCAATGGGATACGTTTTACTCCACATCCTGAAGTAAGTGTTATAATAATGTATCATCTCGTCTTTATCCACTTCTACATATTCTTCTCTAATTATTCTCTCCAAGATCCGTTTTTGGTCTTCTACTGTTCCATGGCCCTTCATATTGGGAACATTTCTTATGATTATACTTCCAAATATTGAATCAGGATAGTTTTCCTTCAAACTGAGCGTGAGGTTTATTTGCATCTCATTAAACCAACCAACAAATCATTCGATACTTATCTTTAAAAATCGGAGGAATTACCTTCAATTCTATTCGTGTAAGTTTTTCGATTAGTAAATTTCATGACTAAATTTGCGCTTTAGTAATAACTAGGAGGAGGGAGCAACTGCAGAGAAAACTCACCTGGAGAGATCCTTCAATTCAACCCCTCATGGTAAGTGAGTTTTGTGACTGTCATTCTAAAATAAGGTTCTAAATGATGCGTTTTAGATTTTGATCCTCATAGATCATCCCCGCAATAATGAGAAGAATACCACTGATAATCCAAAGAATGATAAAAATTTCGTTTTGAGTGATAGGATAAGGTCCGCCTTCTATGTTAAAAGCGTTTACTCCAACAGGATTAAAGAGACCTAGAAGAAAAATTAACGTGAAAAAGGCATTAAAACCACCGATATAGCGCGCACTAAGCGCTTTAGCACCTTTAGCGCTTTTTTCTTTATATGCAAATAAACTGGCGATTATTGACAATAAAATTGAGGATACACCTACAAAATAGACATAATTAATGCCAGGCGTTAGTTGAGATGGCACAAAGAATGATATTATGATTATCACAATACTAGCCATTGTTAGCACGATTGTTTGTCGTGATCTCTTCATTATTCTCGACTCGTTAGTTGATCCTAAGCGACTTTTTATTAGGGAACTTTCAATTAAATAAAGCTGATTGTTGACATGCTTAGAATTCGATAAAATGCTACTTCGTGCAAGAAAGCTGCTCACAATAGTAATTCTTTCTACTTAGTATAATAACTTCTTCTTAAAAGTCTTTTATGAGCTTTAAGTTTTGAATTTCATGAGCACATAAGCACGGAAGCAATACCTAGGAGGAGTGAGCAACTGACTTGAATCCTTTTAAGGAGTGACTCCTCATATGAGTTAAGCTCTGTCACCTTTCATCTTGATATATTTAAGTCTAGGTAGGAAACAGTGTCTTTTAGGCATTTTTTCCCCAACGCTTGATTTTTTTATCGGAAAGAACTTTTTTCACCTTATGAACATTGAAAACTGATCAACCCTTTGAATTCAATCGCTGAGATACCATTTAATTGTTTAGTTGCACAATTCTGTTATGGATCTCAAACTTCGTTTCATTAGATTCAAAAACTTCAATGTGGGTTATCAAGGAAACTGATCTACTAGAACACATAAAAGGAGAAAAATAGTATTTCTCTTTCAAAAAGCAGGATGAGCGTGGAAGCTAAATGACTGGTTGTTTGAGGGGTCGTTTTAGTTAAAGCACTTTTCCCATTTCAAGTCGGACTTCATGGTTTTGCACATCAGTATTGGAATATCACATAAGATCGAAACCAATCAGGTCAAATCCATTTTTTTGATAAAACTGGATCGCGTTATAATTAGAGCTTTGACATTCTACTATCATCGCTCTACATCCCCAAGATCTTGCCTGTTCTTCAGCATATTTCATGAGTTTCGTTCCAAAACCGCGTCCTAAATATTTTTGAAAACGTTGAAAACGCTTACTGGAATGTTTTTATCAATTTTTGGAGGTTGAAACATCCCTTAACTCATTGGAAAGATAACTTTTTTCCTGTTTAACTTTATCTGGTTGGTGACGTAACACAGCTAATCCAGAAATCATTCCACCAACCAATGTAATGACTAATAATAATGTTACTACTTCTATCCGAGTTAAACTATCTAAGAGTAATCCTGCAATTATATTTGTGGGAATTATTGCTATCGCTGTTAATGTGGGAATTAGACTAAATATACTGTTTCGATTTTCGTCAGGGATTACGTCTAAATAAAATCGAGATCTCAGAATATTTTGCATGAATTGTGTACCTCCCGCTACTGGCATAATCACTATTAATATGATAACTAGACCTAGATTGAAGCTATATTGAGGTGGAAAGATTGTTAGCATCATAATTATTCCAAGAAGGAAAAAAGGCCAAGTGAATACCTCTGTAAAGGCTAATATCTTATTAGCTTGTTTAGTTTTCCATTTTCCAGCAATTATAGCGCTCAACCAAGCAATACCAACCCCTGTTAGAAAAATTATTGCTCTCAGAGAACCAATTACGTCATCAGTTTTTCCATAATCTTGGTAAAGTGGGAAAAGCATGAAATTTGCCCAGACAAATGTACCAGTATTAATAATGATAGACCCCAGAATCAACCAACGTAAAGTATTATTCTTTACAGCTATTTTAAGACCATCTCCAAGTAATTTATAATATTCACTTATATTCAACTCTTTTCGTTTAATTTCTGGATGATCAAACATGAAAAATATGAATATAAAAAGAACGAGAGAAAAAAGAACGCTTTGTACAAAAAAGATGGTCGAGCGTCCAAAAATGTTAATCATATACCCACCAAAGACGAAAGCACTTGCTTGGAGCATTAGACCAAACGTCTGCCATTTTCCCTGTAAATACGAGAAAATTTTTCTATCCTCATCTTCAGGAGCATATAATTTATAGTTATTCTGGTACCACGCTCCTAATGCGCCTGATTCTTGAGCTCTAGCAAACCCTAAGATGATATATGCCCATAAGAAAGCTTCAAAAGTTCTAGAAAGAGAAAACATGAAATAGAATAATACATAGAAGACCGACGCGATAACCATTACCCATCGTTGTCCAATCCAATCGCCGATTGTTCCTGTAGGATAATCTACAATAATCTGAATGCCTATTTGAACGGCTAGTACTATCCCTAACTCGGTCCAATTTAAATATTGTAAAGCATAAAGTACAATAAAGGTCTGTGTTAACCAATGAATTACTGAATACCCAGCTGTCAAAAGAACTGCTCTTCTAACGAAGTTTATAGCTTCAGAATTCAATTTAAATCTATTTGGACCTAATAAAAATTTCATTAACATTCTATCAACTTCTTTCTTTCTATTCAAAGACAGAATTCATACAAATGAGGACACCAATTTATATAATGCTTACGATGTTAATAAAAAGTAATTATATTACTTGAAATATATCTTACAGTTATGTAATAGTATTTTTAATTTCTGATCTTTTATAAAATTAATTATGATCATTGATGAAAATATTTGTTATAGTTTTAAAAAATTAACTATCGAGGAAAAAATATAAAATTATTGAACATGGTATTAGGTAATGAAAGCAAAATTGGTGCCTGAATGGAAATAAATTATGAAGATATCTATCATTCACAACCTGAGCAAGTGAAAATAGTTCCAGAACGTGTGTGGAGGGGTTTATTATTAAAAGATGACATTAGTAGTAAGTTAATGAGTGTGTGTAATAAACCGAAGGCCATGGATCAGATATTTAATGATGTTAAACAGCAATATCAGTTAAAAAAATCTGATTCAACATTATATCGATTTTTTAAGACTCTGATAAAAGAAGAAGTAATATTAGAGGTTGGCAATAGAGTTTTTTCTGATAAAAGAGTTGGAAAGCGATTATTTGTCAAAGCTGGAGACATTCTTGCATTTACAAGTGCAAATGATTCCTTCTTGAAAGGGGAACGAGGTGATATAATCGCAGAGGGTGTAGGTTATTTAATAAATCATAATTTCAATTATCGAAAACCAAATTCAGTGGCACTTAAAGAGTTTTTTCTGAACATTGAAGCTTCCTTTGATGAAACACGACTACAGCTTCAAAATAAAGTCGTTGATAATGCTAAACTTGATGAAGACAAAGATATAAAGGTTATTCAATATATCAATTTGTATAAAAGGATAAAATCTTTACAATCATTGGAATATTATACATTTTATTCTTATTTAGGTATAATCCAATATTTACTTAATCTAAAAAGGGAATTTTTTGTACAGGAATTAGAAAAATGCTTCCTTGATACTATAGAAATTATAGAAGAAGAAAAAATTGAAAATAAACCTTTGGATATAATAAAATACTCCCCAGAATTAATAAAAACCGTAGACACTAATATATTTATGCTTGTATTCAAAGAAAAACATGTACCAATGATAATAATGCGATTGATGAGAACAGGACCAAAGACAATACAAGATATTTATGAGATGCAAAATTCTGACCATGAACAGCTGATTGATTTAGATAGAACAGGTTATAAGAAAAAAGAAAAAAATACGATTTATAAAAAAATAAAAGAGTTAGTTAAACACGGGTTTATAGTAGAAGCAGGCAAACGTGTTATCCCACATCAAAGTGCAACACAAATATTGTATGGAAGGTGTGCAGAATTATATGTAATCAAAGATACAAGGATCGAATTTATCCTTTCCAAGTCTATAAAGTCAAAAAATATAATAGAATTAATAGGGCAGATTTTAAAATTAGAAAAGGGGACAAAGAGCTTTAACAAAGCAAAATTTATTACATTGATTCAAGGATTTGTTGGGAATTTATACGAAAGTCTTGAAAAGACAATGAGAAAAAATAAGAATCCAAAAATAAGAGAGATTTTGTTTGAGTATAAAACAACAGATGAAAATAGAACTTTTGCCTTTATGACTGGTTTTACAGCTTGGATATTAGATAATAATTTAGTAGAATTTCAACGCAATATTGAGAATTGCTTTTTGTAAGATTGAGTGTTGGTTTTTAACTGAATTTTGGTCTCAACTGGTTGTTTACATCAGGAGGAGTATCACGAATTATTCTTTAATCCTATTGAAGAACTTCTCTTAAAAAAATAACTAACTTTTCCAGTGATCTTTGCGGAGGATTATGAAATTTGGACGAGCTAAACTATTTTTGAATTAACCATTGAATACGATTAAAATTGTACTTGGATGAAAAAACGACATTATAAAAGTATGAAAAATCCTGATATCAAATGTTTACATATATACCAGCGTTTTTTATTCATTCACCCAAATGTGAGGCACATGGAAAACCAGTCAGATATGAAAGAGAAGTCTCATCTTCAAGCTACAGTTAAGATTTTTGTTAAATTCGGTGTTTTTCTATATCTGGGGCTGTTATTTGTGTTGTTTTTTACAATTACTCCCCCCTCTGAATATAATTCCTTTATATCTGTATTTATGTTTATCATTGGAGTCCAGTTTATCATTGGTCCCTTTTTACTTTTTATTGCCTTGGGTGCTTATTTTGTTCGTTTATGTGATCTCTCTAAGGTTCCGAAAGACACCACGCTATACAAATGCATTACCTCCCCCACCCTTCAATATGGTCCATTAAAAGTGATAATTCCTGTTATAATCGAAGAATTGATCGATGATGATGATCAAATTGAATTATCTGAAAGTCAGTTTGAATAAATGTCGTTGTGAACAGACTTTATTCTTGACGAAAGTATTCGAAAGGACTGGGTAGCTAGTATTACGTCCTCGACTACTGATAATAAAATACCTTTTGATGAGAAACTGATGGTTATAGATAAAGATACGGCCTATATCTTTGATAAACGAGGAGACATTCAGAGTGTATCTTTGATGAATAGTAAAGAAAGTTAACATCAAGTTGTGGGATCGTGATGTCTTGCGACGATACCTGACCAAATATATTGACATACTTT
>JAEOTY010000408.1 GCA_016839625.1 Candidatus Hodarchaeota archaeon | reverse complement strand
TGGACAATTTCGTTTTGAGAGAAAGAGATACTTACATTAGAAAAAGGAAATAACTCGGTATAGACTTCACGAATTTTTTCTCGATCAAGATAGTCGGAAGCATTCGAGTCAGGGTCATAATAAAGAGTAATGGCTAGTTGAACGTTCTGATGCCATTGTGGTTCATATAGGTAAGTAGGTAGGAAACGAGAGAAAATCCCTGCACGGATCATTTCAGCAAACTCTTCTGAAGCCATATTTGGGTCAACTGTTCCTTCAATATATTCAATTGAGTTAGTAAACTCTGAATCCACATCCTGATAGGCAGATGGGCCGCTAGAGATATCGAGCAAAATCCAATTATTATCAGTCCAATCAAAACCAGGAGCAAACCGCGCTTTATCACGAAGATTGGAAAATCGGTCAGTATCAATATCCATTTTTTCGAGATAGAATACATGAGGAGTAGCGGATTGATTTGCATAAAATTGTGAGTTATTAACGAAAAGATTGGTAATAAAAATAGTAGGATCGTCACTACTTATAGAAACAGAATTATTATTATCAGTTTTCATTGAGTGAGAGATGAGAGATAGAGGATAAATAGTCACGTGGCCCCGATATTGCAGATCTCTTATACTTGGTGACATTGGTTCGTCCAGACCAATAGACCCCCATTTCGATTGTATAACTGTATGCACCATAGCTAGTGATATGATCTGCAAGATCAACAGTCACATCATTGTGTAAAAAATAGATATGATACTTCAACGAGTAATTTATAAATGTCTCATAGAGGTAAGATAAGGGTACATATCTACTTATCTGAGATGTCTTTGGTAGAAGGTCAAGGAATTTCGATTCATTTACCCATTCATGATTGATACCAATGAAAACAATATTGATATCATAATCAATCGTTTTAGGAAAGACTGGAAGAGAGAGATTCATTCCATTGTCAAGAGTACTTTCTATTTTACTAGATCTAAATAATAATTCGCGATGAGGAGGAGATTGAGTGCAAAATGTGCTGTTATAATCATGTTGAACATTTGAAGAGATTATAGACATTAATGGACTGTTAAGAACAAAAATTAATGTAAATAAAAAGAATATGGTCTGTGTCTTAGTAGATTCCAGCAATTACTTAATCATCCTATTTCTAATAATTTTAGGTAGTCTTTTATAAGCAATCATTTTATCAGGGATAAAGGTGCTACCATTACAACTGGGACATCCTGGGCTCCTCCCCTCTTCTTTGTTCTCGTAATAGAAACACTTACGGCATAAATATTTATTGCAATTCGAATTCGAACAATAACCATTAACAAGAAAAGGCGGTGAATCGTCTCTAAGTGTCTCACAGTAAGGACATTTGTGAAGAAATCTCCCCAAGAGAATGTAAAGAAGGGGTACATGGATAAAATAAAGGATAATGGAAATAACAGTAATCAGGAAAAGAGGAGAATCCAAGAAAGAAACAAGTAGGAAAGGAAGATGATTAACTGCTGCCAAAGGTTCAGAGATATCACTTTGGGGAGTAAAAAACACGCAATATACAATCCACAAGGACACATATACACCAAGTATGAAAACCATTACAGCCACGTCTTTGAATAAATTCCTCAATTATATCAACTTATTCTTGAATCTTGAATCCAAGTCTGAATTTTTCCTTTCCTTTATTCCATAGAGATTTAAGAAATTCGCGTTTCAGATATACTACGCCTCCTGAAAGACATGTAACAATCAGTCCGACAATAATCATTGGGACAATATTTTCGATAAATTTTTGCTCAGAAGAGGGTATATGATAAATTATATTTGCGTCAAGCAAATTTCCCGCCTCATCATATGCGCGAACGTTGAGGGTAAATGTCTCACCTACTCCTTTTGGAACAGGAGTTATGTTGTATGACCGTTCACCGCCCCAAGAGTATGTGATTGAATATGGTGTTTCATCGAAGGTAATAGAAACATTCTCACCACCCTTGACATTTGAGTTGTTTGATGGGGCGATTTCTAGAATCTTGATAGGAGTATTATCAACTAGAATGAGTGTATCCACGTAAGTAAAAGAACCTCCAATGTCTTCTCCATAGACAATAAGTTGATGGTAACCATCATTTGCGTCTGGAGCTTTGATATTTAGACCACCAATTTTACTACCATTGTCCCATTGATGCCATGACTCAGTCAAATCCTCACTAGTGGTAATCATCAGAGATGAACCAGATTTATAAGGGATGCTTGCACTAATATTGATTATAGGAGGAAGATCAGTAATGTTAAAAGCGAATATTTGTGTATTCCAGTTGAGGCCATCAGAAACAGTGACATTGAGAGTATGTGTGCCATTACTAGGTGGATTGGAGGGAAGAACAGGACTATATCCCTCCGAGTCCCACCTATACCATTCTAATTCTGGTGTTTCATTATGAAAATTGATAGCTAAATAATCCCCTGTCATAATTGTTGATTGATTAACAGTATTATTCAGTGTTATGTTAATTGGTGTGTCGTCAACAACCCAATAGAAGATTTTTGAGTTACGATTGGTAGCTTCATCGAAGACAGTAATGTTAAGGACATGGCCACCATCCACTGAGGGAACAGTTGTTAAATTAGCT
>JAEOTY010000407.1 GCA_016839625.1 Candidatus Hodarchaeota archaeon | reverse complement strand
CTTTAGCTCCTCCATAATACATCTTACGTATGTTTCGGAATTTTGGTTGACCTGCTAAATCCCATATTTGAAATCTAATCTTTTTTGTACTGATCTCATCTTTGGCAATAGCAAAATCAGCTCCTAATGTGGGCAAATACTCCCCAGAAAAACCCATTCCAAGATATCGTTCTCTAATCGATGTTTTCCCTACCATCCCATCTCCAACAAGGATTACTTTCATTAAAAACTCTTCATGTTTTTCATCTTGAGCGATACTTACGTCAATAGGTTGAGAAGATTGGATGGGATCACTGTCAATGAGGTGTTCAAGAATATCTAACCAATCGTCTTTTCTTCGTACCACTTTTAGGTTCTTCCTTGACCTACTTCATCAATCTTTAGACGTCAGTTTGAAATTAAAAGTGCGATTTTAGACTTCCATGGTGAAGTTGAAGTGTGAATTTATAAACAAGCTCTCAATAAACTATCCGAGTAAAGTCTACTCACACTGACTATTTGAATATTCTTCTTCTGATTAAATGCTAGTATTTAAGATCGGAGAGACTGCTAAAAACAAACCAAATCCGATCATAAAGAAACTACAACAGATGATGATCAGAGTGTAAAGCTTTCTGGTCATGAACTCATGAGAAAATCCAAGTACTGTGGCAATTGAAACATACCAAACAATATCACCTAGTTCATGTCCAAGGAAGAATCCCCAAAATACTGGTTGATTTGAAAGGGTCACCGAGAACTGTGTCATGAAAGCTAAACCAATAACTGCCCACCATAGCCACCAATAGGGATTAGACATAGAAACTAATACCCCACCGACTATAGGATGTTTAGAAATGTGTTGAAGTTTGTTTGTTTTTCTTTCTGAATGCTCTAGGTCTGCCAATTCTTCATTGCTGTTATTATCAGGGGTTAAGAAACTGAAATCAATTTTTTGCGATCTAACATCTCTCAATAGACTTACTCCAAAAAATACCAAGACTCCTCCCCCAAACAGTCCAATGCCGATTATCACGTATGTATTGGATATAAATGGCCCCATCCCAATAAGTAGGATTAAAATCAATCCAAATTCTAAAATAGCATGACCGATGCATATAAAAATGCCTACCAGATAACTTCTCTCTATCTGAATCGATTTGTAGATAGTATAAGTTAATAAAGGACCAGGTGACATAGCTCCTGTTAAAGCAACGAGGAACGAAAGGGAGAATATTTCAAAAAGTTCCATTGTGAACACTCGGTCAGAATTTGCTCTAATATATGAGATTTACTACAAAAAAGTTCTTACAGTGTACTCTGAGGCCTATTTTTCATATTAAAGAGGTGTTTAATGGAATATCCTCAACCAAAAAATTCCCTCAATAACTATTTATAGTTGATAAACGTTAGAGTATTAAGTTTAAACTACATTTGGAATAATTATTATAAAAATCAACATTTGATCTCTATTATTTTGCATTCTATGATGTAATTCATTTTAGATAAAATTTATTACCTAGAGGCATAATAAATTGCGAAATGACGCAATAATCTCGATATTTGATGAAAGAAAGGGGCCTGTGATATTATATTCTTCTTTAGGTGATCTAGACGTTGCAAAGAAAGTGGCTGTGAGATCATATGTAGCTATTGGTGCAATGGAAGAAGCTCAGGATCTAAGTGGAAGACATGCAGTAGTACCTTTACCTAGTTTGAATAAAATTGCATTCTATTATATGTTTAGAGTTAATAGAGAAATTCCTGACTCCAATAACGCTCTCTCGTGTTGGGGAACAATCGGGTATATGAGTGAGAGCGTTTCATCAATTGATTTTTATCGTTCCATACCTAATGTTCAAGAAGATATTCAGAAGATTGTAGAATTAATAGAAAAGGATTTCATTTACACAGAAAGGGAAAACAAGCTAAGTGAAAATATAATTAGGAATCTTAATTCTCTTCTAGCTCTAGTTCAAGAGGAAAAAGAAGTTGTGGTTGAACCGTCTCCTGAAATAAGATTCGATGATTTTAAAAGAGCTGACCTGGCTTTTCTTTTTGATTATTTTCCAGAAGATCTGGACAAAGTTATTTATTCACTATTATTAGAACAACCATTATTAATCATTGGTGATATTAAGGATCTTATTCAAAAGGTGGTAGTTACTCTTGAATTTCTTATCCCTCATCGGCTCCTTAAGAAGGAATATTTGATTACATATGTGGATCCTAAGGGAGAAGATATTCTTATTTGTCCATCACGAATTAAATTTTTAAAGAAATATCGGAATATTACAAATATTAATATTACAAATCGCCAGATTTCATCAAAAGTTAAAAGTGTGCCGTCAATAACAAATCTCATCCAAACGCTAAGAGTCGCTCCTGGAGAAACACAACAATCAGTTATAAAAACTTATATCAATGAAATTCTAGCAAAAACGGCTGAACTTATGGAATTGTGTGAGAAAGAACAAATAGATAGGGAGGAGATACACATTTTTCGTACTAATTTAAAGGCGGACGAATTAAACATCGTTATTGCTATGGTAAGAAAATTCGCCCCCCACTTTGAAAATAAATTATTCTATTTTGCTCGCTCAATGATATAACTTTTCTCATCCTAATAATCAAGTATTGTTTTCACGTTTGAGAGCATAGAAATCATCCCTTAACTTTCCCTACGTCTTTTCTCAATTATGGTTTCTATATACTTGATCGGAGAACCTTTTCTTCTCTAAAAGGGATATTTTGTAATAAATTCCTCAATCGAAAACTATATAAATATCGTTACCGCTAATTGGTAACGAAGAACCCGAGGTATGGTATCATTGGCATTAGGATTAGGTAACGAGGTTTTGTGAAAATGGCTGAACTACCTCATATT
>JAEOTY010000406.1 GCA_016839625.1 Candidatus Hodarchaeota archaeon | reverse complement strand
GCTTCTTCATAATCAGTTAAGCCGTCCCAATCTGTATCGGGTCTTTTAGGATTCGTTTTTGTGTTGTAGTATTCAATAAAATCGTCTAAACCATCACCATCTGTATCTGGTAATGATGGATCCGTCTTAGAGGTCTGTGTTTCAAATTTATCGGTGAGCTTGTCCCCGTCGGTGTCTTTGGCGTTGGGATTAAGTCCTGCGACACCTGATTCATAGGCATCTGATAGTCCATCCTCATCTGAATCAAATCCCATGGCTCCTTTTTGTTCCATCTCACTCTTGGACGATGGAGAAAGATCTTTTCCACCTGGACCCAGAGGTCTCCATGTCCATGTTTTACTCCAATCTGAGAATAAAAATTTGAGCTTCAACTTGAGCTTGATAATTATCTCTAGGAACATTCGAAACGGAGTGGATTTGGCGAAATCTTGAAACAATGTTAGAATAATATCTAGAGAACCATCAAAGGAGATTCCTGCAATCCATAGGTCTATTCCAAAGTGAACTGAAGCCCCTAAAGTAATCTTCATTGAGAAATGCGACTCCTCAGGCTCTGATGCAGATGCAGCTCTCTTGACTATCTCAACAAAAATGCCAAAGTAGATTCGAATCGATATAGAGTCCAATCCGATATATTTTCCTAATTTACTTAGTACTCCACCACCAGCCCCACCAGTTAAGAAATCTAACAGTGTGAAGGTTCTACTAACTGTTAAAGAGAAGGAGAAACCCCATTGCTTGACTTTGAAGAAGTTCTCCATTGAAAATACCCCATTTTTAATGGTCAAAAGATTCAATTCAAAGATACCACTGCCAGAAAAGTTCACTTCTAATCCTAAAGCATCCATTAGTATACTAAACAACGAATTCTCGTTTGAACTAAATGCGCTAACTTCAAGAGCAGCCTTAAACACAGGAGTAATTGAGAAAAAACTGAAAATCTTACCAAAGAATGCGATAGGATTAAGTAAATCCCATGGATCAAATCCTCCAAACAGCATATCAATAATCCAATCGGAAAAAGCGTCAGTATCGAGTTCAAAATTGGGAAAAATTCCTAAATCGAAGTCAATATCAAAACCTGTGAATGAGGCGAAATCAATAGGTAGGAGTCCAAGGAATGAAGGGGGTAGTAGATTTCCCAGATTAAGAAGTGATCCAAAAATATCGTTCACAAAACCTTCGATTAACCCTCCGATCCATTCCATTATTTGTCTGATAAGCCATTTAACACCGTCCGTAAAGATATCTTTCACGGTAAATATTCCACTAATCTCTTGCCCAAGCAACACAAGTTCGAAAAATCCTTTAAGTGCGCTCTTAGTGATATCCCCTGCTCCTTCAATAAACCACGAAGTACCAGTGGGAATAATTGTTTCAATTTGATCTAATATTGAATCAACTAGTTCATCGGGCGTGGGTAAATCCTCTGTCTTTAATCCAAAAGCCCCAGGAAACAGGAATTGTTCAATGTCAAGTAAAATGTTAAAATCTAATCCTGTGAATTCCTTGATGAGGGATAAAGCAATATGCTCAAGTATAGATTCCATAACTCCTTGGAAAGAGTTCCCTTTTCCCTCATGGATTAATTTAACCATTCCCATGAAAACCTCTATTGCATTCTTCACATGAGATCCAGTAATTTCATTAACACCAAATAGATCAAAAATAAAATCAATCGCCCATTCCATCATTTTTTCTGGGTCATTTTTGAATTCAGAGTCAAACTCTTCCTTCGTAGAGGATAGATAGCTCTTTACTACTGCTTCTTCAGTAATATAACCTATTACACCAACAAAAGTGTTCATTATCATATATACTCCATCCATACCCGATGATTCTAATGCTAGTGCTAACGTCTCATTAAGAGTGGGAAGACTTGCTCGATCATTGAAATTTTCATTTAATGCGCCTGCGACCATGGTTGAAACAGAAACAAATAAATCTTTGTCTGAATTGTCTAATGTTGGAGCTGCATTACCAATTTTATTCTTTAGATCAGTTTTAAAGGCACTAACACTTGTTTCTTTATCTTCAGCCGCTTGTGATATTCGATCTAAAATAGTGTGAAGTAATTTGTCTAGTATTATTTTATTCCCCCAAATAGTTGGTTGATAATATCTAATGAAATTAGTAAAAGCCTCTGAGAGAGGTGTGTCTATCAGTTGTGCGCCGCTGAATAAAACTTCAACCAAAGAAATTAATTTGTTAACTAAGACATCATTCTCATTTGAGATAATCTGCAAAGAATTCATCAATATTTGCGGCATTAACTCTTCAGCGAAAGTCTTCAAATCTTTGTGAACCATGAATTCAATGACCATTCGCATTAATTTTGACGCAAAGCCCATAGTTTTATCATAATCATCCCCACTAAGTCCTCCAAATTCTGCAATTAATTTTTCTAATACTCCATCTAAAAATTTATTACGAAAAGTAGCCAATAGCGCATCGATAAAGTTGTCATGTTTTTTACATTGATTAACCAGTTCTTCATTAATATCTAGAAAATCTAATATCAAATCCCGAATAAATGCAGCGCTATCTGGAATGATTAGTATTAGGGCTGATTTAATAATATCAAGGATGGCTGTTTCGTCTCCCCGCAAAGCAGCAAAAGCGGCTACAAAAAGGTCAAAAAATGCTTTGAATTTCTCATCAAAAGGAATAATGTTCATTACAATATCTAATAATGCCTTGAGGGCAGAATCTCCACTGAATTCCCCATTTCCGATGAATCCAAGTACTGCTTTAATCGATTCCAAGGCAGTTTTGATATTTTGCACAGAATCGCCTTTCAAAAACATACCTCCCCCAATGTCTCCAATTAAAACTTCAAGCAACAAGTCTACCACGCCTCCCACAGGCCCTCGAAGACCACTTTTCAGCGGGATATCTCCAAGGGGTACATCGTCTGCATTGATGGCACCTTCGCCTGAAATGTAAAGAGCAGGTTGTAGTTCACGAGGTAGTTCTCTAATATCATATTTTGGTTCTATTCTAGCGGGTGTTTTCATCGCTTCATATCGAATTTGTTTAGCTGTAAGGTTTTCCTCTCCCATGAGGTCAATAGGCTGGAATTGTCGTTCAATTAAGGGATTAATATTCTCAGCAAAGTACATTAACCCGAGTTTTTGAATATCAAGACTAACATCCTGAAACTTAGAGGAATATCCAGTGAGAATCTCTCCTACAGTCCATACACAGAAAAACAATGCTAATTGAGCATCGAGAACTTCTCTCCCATCAATGTGGATCGTTTGATTATCAGAACCGATATATCGCATGAGGGAGTGTGCATTACCCATCCCCAACACATGATCTGTCATTTTTTGACTCTTCAAGATCTTAGCAAATTTCTCCCACTCTAATATGTCGTCTCCCACTTCCAAACCTTGGAGATTGGTATTAAACACATAATTGTAAATAATATAATCAGAAGAGTAAATTGTCTCAAAATCATCAACCGAGCGTATTGGGATTAGATCTATTGAAGTATAAACCATTTTTAAAGCTTCATAAACACTGAAGCCTGTATTTAATATTAGTGGATCACTAGGATCATAGAGTACTGCTATCCGTTCATCGAATTCATATTTCCAGATTATAGGTTCCAGACTTTCCTCTAAAGCCTTTGAATTCTCTGCTTGTATTGCTGCAGCTGCTAAAGTACTAGTTAATACAATTACACTCATAATAGAAGCAAAAACAATTCGTTTAATCCAAAACATACTAATTTTAGTGTCATAAATCTTCATGTGAACGACTCACCTTTCATCTACGTCTATTTTAGGAGGATTTCCCAATGCTCGAATGTTTTATCTAGATAAATTATTCGACTAAAAAGGATTACTGAATGTATTCATCTGTGAATACACACGTAATATTTTTTCATTATTTCCTCTCTCTTCCAACCATTGTATCGGAAAAAAGCTATAAGAGCCATCTGGCATGATTTCTCTTCATTATTAAGTTAATCTACTCAGAATGGAAAAAAAGTAGCTAAATTTTAGAATAAAACAGAAAAAATCCTACATCTTGGTTTTAGGGTAGTTTAGGTGCTTTTGCATTTCAGCAAATTTTAATAGTGATATAATTAGTTCTGCTTCGATAATCATAAGACTACGAGGTATGAGTCAATGAAGCTTGGTGAATTTACAGAAACACAAATTATTGCATTAGCTCAAGAGGCGTATGAAAAAGGAGATGCAGGGTTTGAAATTGTCGGAAAAAATTGTGCACTTATTATAATTGATATGCAAGACGAGTTTGTTAAACCTCATTGGACACCTTTTTGGGTTCCAGAAGCAACACGGCAAATACCGAGGATTAAAACACTAATAATTTACTGCAGGGAGAAAGATATCCCAGTTATTTTTACCGCTTCTGCATATACTCATTTTCGATTGGATCGTCCTTCTACTGGAGATTTGATGCCTAATCGCTATCCTGAACTGGGAATTGGAGATCCGTCAATATTCAGAGACGGTCATATTGTTGACGACTTATCTCCCCTACCACAGGAGGTCGTCATTTACAAACCCTCATATGGAGCTTTCTACGACACTCCTTTGGAATCCATTCTTCGAAACTTGGAAAAGGATACAATTATTATTTGTGGAACCTTAACGAATTATTGTTGCGGAATGACTGCACGACAAGGGTATGAAAGAGGTTTTAAAGTCGTTTTGGGAAGCAATGTGACTTCAACCAATGATCCAGCAATGCATGAGGCGGAATTAAAAGTGTTAAGAGCAGGATTCGCACGAGTTCTTACCGTGGAAGAAATTATGAGAGCTATGGATGACAGGCAAATATAATCTAAAAAAATAAAAGGAACAAGAATGGCAACTAAAACTTTTTCCCATTGCGATCAAGAGATAATTGAATGGTGTTGGGCCTCCGAACATGAATTGATAATTAATCCACATTGGACATCGTGTTATTTGATAGATGGGTTGCTTATCGACACAGGGGCACCAGGAGGTGTAGAAGACTTTCGCAATTTTATCAACTCATTGGGAGAACAGAAGATACAAGCGTGTGTCTTGACCCATACTCATGAGGATCATGCGGGAGGCGCTCACATGTTAAACACTGAATTCAATATTCCAATTTATGCGAGTGAAAGGGCGATTCCAATATTAAAAGTAGGATATACTTATCCTGAATATCGACAAGTTGTATGGGGAGAAGACGGAGTTCTCCCAGTTGATGCAGAAGTTCTCCCTAATCCGATTTCTTCTATGTCCGGAAAGTACACATTTGATGTCATTCCAATACCAGGCCATGCCCCAGAACAGGTTGCTTTAATTGAAAAACAACAAGAATGGGCCATTGTCTCTGATGGGATCCAAATCAAATATAAACGCATTTTTGGGAAAACTTCGAATATTCAAGAAGACATTTCTCTAATTTATCAATCGATTCGAGATCTTAACCAATTCACAGAGAAAATGAAAGATCTTACAATTTTTCTTCCAGGGGGTAAGGTTTTTAGAAAGGATTTGATAAACCATAAATTAAAAGAAATATGGACTCTTCGTCAAGAAGTCCAGGAACTTGATAGTCAGGGTTATTCAGTAGACGAAATTGTTCAAAAAATGTTTGGAGAAGGAGATGTATTTGCTTCATTCACTGATGGTGAGTTATCGAAGAAGAATTTAATCTTATCAATAATTAGTTGGATCAATGACTACAGGTGAGCTTCAAGCCATTCTTTTAAATCATTTAATACTAAATTACGATCAGCTTCCAGTTCATTGTACACTTCATGAAATAGTCCATTGTATATCTTAAGCTCTTTATCAGATGATGTAACCGAAGAAAATAACTCAGACGGGTTCAGCATCAGTGTGTCAGATTCTCCACATTGACCTAAAATCGGAATCTTAATTGTCGAAAGCGCATCTTCGGTACCCTTTGAGGCGCTTATCAATTCTGCTCCAAATCGATAAGTTACTTTCTTAAAAACAAATGGATCATTTATATAGGCTTCAACCACCTCAGGATCTCGGCTGATTTCATTTGCTAAATCTAGTTTGGTCTTTCCTTTTGGCCAAACCTTTGACAGGACACCTACCATCTTTAAAAGTAGAGGATTTAACTTACTAGTGGCTGGAAAACCCGCTCCTGATAGAATTAATCCTGCAAAATAATCAGAATGCTGCGATGCATAAAATATCGAAATCACTGATCCGAGTGAGTGACCCAATAGAAAAATTGGAGTATCTGATTCTTTTTCTTGAATAAACTTGGTAAAATTGTGTTCATCTTCTAAATACTCCGAAAATGTGTTAATGTAACCGCGGGTGCCTTCAGATTTTCCATGTCCTCTGTGATCCTTTCCATAAATTCCAAAACCTGCTGGAACTAGAGTATTTATTACATTCACATAACGTCCAGCATACTCAGCTAATCCGTGTACTAGTTGAATAATTGCTTTAGGCGTTGTATCAGGTTTCCACGTCTGAAAATACAGTTTAGTTCCATCAGTAGCTGATAAGTAATCTTCTGAGTGTTTCATTTCTATTCTCCTCTTGTCTAAAAGTTAATTTTCGAGTATTTACATTCATTCATAAAGTAATTGTTCTAGATGCATTCTCTCTTATCATACTACATAATGTCTTAAGCCAGAGAACTCGAACATCATAATTTGCTTCAACTAGTTCATTAATAATGTGACTTCCAAGGAAGCCTGCACCCCCAGTTACTAATGCTCTCATTTTCTTCACACACAATCTGGTGATTTATAATGTTACAATTAATGAATATCGATCGAAAAACAACATTTTATTAGATTTTTCTATTAGCTCTTCATGGTTTGAATGAAGATTAAGGCATTACTAATTGATTTTGATGGGGTGCTTGTGGATTCAACAGGAGCTTACACGAAAGCAACGAAAGTTACCATGAAGAGTTTTAATTGTACACCCGTAGCTCATGAAGATGTAAGAAACATCTCTTTAGAAATCGCTAGGAGGTTGGATTTGGGGGTCTCAAGAGACGAATTGCTAACTGGCCTGATTTCTGTCTCACCAGATTTGATAACGGATTTTATTGATGAGTGGTTGAGGAGTTGGAATGAGGCCTGTCTTTGGGAAGTGACCCCTATCCTCGGAGCGCATGAAGTGTTGGTCAACCTTTCTAAGCGTTTTCCGCTTGTTCTTGTAACACTACGTTATTTGGAGAAGTCACTTATTAAAGATCAATTGAAAAGATTAGAATTTAATAGATATTTTAAAGCGATTATTACAACTCTAGATGTTAAAAGACCAAAACCTGCCCCTGATTCTCTTCTTGAAGGAGC
>JAEOTY010000405.1 GCA_016839625.1 Candidatus Hodarchaeota archaeon | reverse complement strand
TAAAATACATGCAAGCAAGCAAAGATTTCAGCTATAACGAGAACCATGATGATGCTTTACGTTTAGAAATGTTATTCAATACAATATATCTCACTCCAAAACCTGTTATCGGACGAATCAATGGTGCGGCGTTTGGAGGTGGTATTGGCTTAATTTCAGTATGTGATATAGTGGTCGCAGTGAAAAGAGCGAAAATGGCTTTCTCGGAGGTTAACCTTGGAATTCTCCCTGCTGTGATTAGTCCTTATGTTATTCCTAAGATTGGTTTTTCAAATGCAGCTCGATTCTTTCTAAGTGGTGAACGTTTTGATGCGGTGAAAGCTCATAAAATCGGTCTAGTCCACGAAATTGCTAATGATATTCTTGAATTAGATCAAAAAATAGCAGATATTCTCGACCAAGTGTTATCAAGTAGTCCAGCAGCAATGGCTAGAATTAAAAGCTTAATCGCTAGAAACCGTGATACAGAGTTTCAGGAATTACGAAAATACTGTATTAAACAGATCGCAGAACTCAGGACATCTGAGGAAGGGAAAGAAGGTCTAAGGGCTTTCTTGGAAAAACGGGTATCAAAATGGAACTTTTCACCTTGGAAGGGGAGAGACTCAACAGAAGACTCTTCATAAACGAATGGTTTGAATGAGAAAATGACCAGTAAATTAGATTATGACTTTCTCTCTCCAACAAAACCCGATGCTCCACACTTGCTATTTATTCATGGTGCTGGTGGAGATAAAAATCAATGGATAGAACAGAAGAATTTCTTTCAAAAACACGGTTGGGGAGTTATCAATCTTAGCCTCCCAAGCCATGGATCAAGTCCCCCCTCTGAATCAATTAGTTTGGACAAATATGTGGAAGTTGTAAACGAACTCATGGTCGACCAAGAGTTTGAGAATGTGTGTTTGATAGGTCATTCAATGGGTGGAGCAATAGCACTTAAATATGTTATACAATATCAGAATTCAATAGTAAATAAATTAATCCTAATAGGAACTGGGGCAAAACTAAAAATAGCTCCAGCATTCTTTGATGCAATTGAAACGGATTATAGCTATTTTTTAGAACTTCTGGAAAAATTTGCCTACCATAATAGTACGTCCTTACAGATCAAATCTGTGAATGAAAAAATCCTAAGAAAAAATGGAGCTGAGATCTTTATCCAGGATTTTAAAGTCTGCGATATTTTTGATATTCGTTCAGAATTAAACAAAATTACAACAAAAACATTAATCATTGTTGGACAAGATGATCAGATGACTCCTGTAAGGTATTCTACTTTTCTACATGATAATTTAATTAATTCTCAACTTGTCATAATACCTGAAACAGGGCATTATGTATTTCAAGAGAAACCATTAGATGTGAATCAACAGATATACGACTTTTTATCAAAATAACAGGTGATTGAACATGGGTGATAAAACTCTCATTGAAAAGCTCGGTTTTAATGCTGATGATAAAGTAGCAATTCTCCACATTGATGATATGGGATTTTCACATGCCTCCAATGTTGCGTCCTTTGAATGTTTGGATTTTGGAGCTGCTACGTGTGGTTCTGTTATAGTTCCCGCTCCTTGGTTTTTGGAAACAGCAAGGATTTGCCGGGAAAATCCTAAATATGATGTAGGAGTGCACCTTGCACTTACTTGTGAATATGATCTCTATCGTTGGCGGGCTTTAAGTACTACTGATCTAGAAACAGGTTTGTTAGACAGTGAAGGATGCTTATGGCGAACAACGGAGGATGCAGTGGAGAACATTACACCAGATGCAGCAGAAAAAGAATTACGTACACAAATTCAAATGGCTTTGGACAATGGGATCGATGTTACTCATATAGATACTCATATGGGAACTGTTATGAATCCAAAATTCATACAATCCTATCTAATGCTTGCTTCCGAGTTTAAAGTTCCAGCATTCTTTCCTAAATTATCCCGTGAAGAGATAGTGGCAATGGGCCTTGGAGAATACGCTGATGTTTATCTAGAAATATTATCCCGGCTTGAAGGAAGTGGATTTCCGATATTAGACCAGATTATCATTGATACTGGAGGAGAACATTCAAATAAAATTAAATATTACTGTAAACGAATATCCGAGATAAAGTCTGGTTTATCTCATCTATTGTTTCATCCTGCAAAAATGAGTTCAGAATTGAAAGCAATCACACCTGACTCTGCTGTGTGGCGAGATCAAGATTATAGGGCTTTTACTAACCTTAAAATCAAAGAATGTATAGAGAAACACAATATAAAGCTAATTGGTTATCGTCAGGTTCGTAAATATTTCCAGCGTGAGTTTCAGTAGAACTACACTGATGATTTTCTCCAGAGAATTGATTAATTCTTCTTTACTAGCTATTTTTCTAAGCTATCAGTATTTATTTACTTCTATTACTGTATGTTGTATACAGTTGTAGAATTTTTATGTGTTCTTCGTTTCCTTTTCTTTTATGTATAATATGCTAGAGATCAGATTTGTGGACATTCACGGCACATTAAAAGCCATGAATTTCCCAATTTCTGCAGAGGACATGTCGTCAGCAATTAAAGATCCTGTGTTTTCAGAGGGAGTGAATATCGATGGCAGTTCCGTTGCAGGATTCACTTTCGTAGAAAAATCTGATTTACATCTTCTTCCCATTCCAGAAAGTTTAATAGAATTACCTTACACTGAAGAGCCAAAATTATCAGTTATGTGTAATATCCGACAAGATGGTCAAGTTTTTTCGGGAGATACGCGTTCTCAATTCAGACATGTTTTGGAGAAACAATTTAAGCGAAGAGGATGGTCACTTAAAGTCGGACCTGAACCTGAATTCTACATTTTAAAGGATAAGCGTCCTGTGGATGTTGGAGAATATGCACAAGTCTATCCTAATGCCATAGCAGAGGGGATGATAAAACGATTTTCGCAGGATTTGACGAAAGCGAGGCTTAATCCCAAGGTTCATCACCATGAAGTTGGCCCTGGTCAATATGAAATTGAGATAGGTTATCAAGAGGCTCTACAAATTGCAGATACTATAATAACCTATAAATCCATTATACGGGCATTATCTGCAAAAATAGGTTATGCTGCTACATTTATGCCCAAACCTTATGGTGAACATGCTGGAAATGGAATGCACTGCCATCTTTCTTTGTGGGAAGGTGATGAAAACCTTTTTGCTACTTCAAATACAAGTGAGATCTCTGATACCGCCAAGCATTTCATTGCAGGGATTCTAGAACACGCTCAGGCTATGACAGTTTTGGTTGCACCAACAGTTAATTCGTATAAAAGGTTAGTACCTGGTTATGAGGCTCCTGTATATGTTGCTTGGGGTCCTCTAAATCGTTCAGCATTAGTACGTGTTCCTATGTTTGGAAAATCGAAGTTGGCGCGCTTTGAATATAGATGTCCTGATCCAAGTTGTAACCCATACTTGGCTCTTATAGCTATTGTTACAGCAGGGATGGATGGTATTGAACGCGAACTAGAGCTGCCTCCTCCAGTTAAAAGCAACATTTTCAAGTTATCTTTAAAAGAACGTAAACAGCTTGGAATTAAAACTCTTCCTGGTAACTTGTTTGAAGCTCTTTCCTACCTTGAAAAAGATAAACTTCTTTGTGATGCACTAGGAGAACATATTTGCAAACAATTTTTTAAATTAAAAAAGAAAGAATGGCTTCAATATTCTACACAGATCACCGACTGGGATTGGAATAAATATCTAAGTATTTAGTGTTAACCAAATAAAGAAGGAATATGGTTGAAGTTTCGTATTGCAGCAGCACAAATTCAATCACACCAATCAGATCCACTATATAACCTAAAAGCAATCTCAAGAATATGTCAAAAAACTGAGTTAACCGAGGATCCAAACACAATTGTTGTTTTTCCAGAACTTTCGGTTACTGGTTATTTTATGCACGATGATGTTTTTAATTTAGCAGAAAAAGTGCCCACAGGCCCATTATGCCAGAAATTGGAAGAAATAGCCAGAACAAATGAGTTCTATTTAGTTGTAGGATTGCCAGAGTCTTCTATTCCAGGATTAATATATAATACCGCAGTATTTTTCGGCCCAAAAGGATTCTTAGGAAAAAGTCGAAAAATCTTGATTCCCAATCACTCGGTCTTTAATGAAAGGCGGTATTTTAAGAGTGCCACAACCCTTGATGTTATTGATACTCCCTTAGGGAAATTTGGACTTCAAATCTGTTATGATCTATTTAGTCCAGAAATCACACGTGCTCACGCTCTTCTTGGAGCTCATACTAGTATATGTATATCCGCTTCTCCTGGTATACGTAGACATTACTTTGAATCATTCTTACATGCGCGAGCAATGGAGAATACAATCAATATGGTGTATGTTAACCAGGCTGGAATTCAGGATGATATGATATTCTGGGGAGGCTCTGAAATCAGAAATGCAACCGGAAAACAGGTATTAAAATTGAGATATGACGAACCTGATTTCGGTATTGCTAAATTAGACACTGAAAGCCCAAAACATGCAAAAAACTTTGTTCCAACCCTACGAGACGTTCCTCCTTGGATCTATTCAGAGCTTGAAGAGGGAAGCCGAAGTCTTTAACTCAGGAGAAAAGAAAATGGTAAAAATTCCTTTAATTGACGCTCCTCATACAATTAAACTCATTGAGGACTTTATCAAGACCCGTGTGTCTGAAGCAGGAGCTAAGGGAGTAATAATTGGGCTTAGTGGTGGTATTGATTCTTCAGTTGTAGCTACAATTGCTGTTCGAGCTCTAGGGCCAAAGAATGTTTACACATTATTTTTGCCTAGTAAAACAACACCTAACACTGATCTGAATCATATTAAATCGCTGTGCTCCCAATTAAAATTGGATGTTGAAGTGATTAATATTCAAAAAATGATTGATATTTTTGCTGAAGAAATGCAAAAGGAAGAAGAGTCATCATTGCTAGAATGGATGAATATCAAACCCCGTATACGTCAAACAATCTTTTATTTCTTTGCAAATCAGCTCAATTACTTGGTTTGTGGAGCTGGCAACAAAAGTGAACTGATGGTGGGCTATTTTACAAAATATGGAGATGGAGCAGTTGATATTCTTCCTATCGGTGATGTTTACAAAACACATGTGTTTCAACTTGGGGAGTATTTAAATATTCCAGAAGAAATAATTAATAAAACCCCTTCAGCAGGCTTACGGGAAGGACAATCCGATGAAGCAGAGATTGGTATGTCTTACTCCCAACTTGATAGTATTCTATTTGGTCTAGAAAGGTTTCAAAATGAAGCGGATATAGCTGAACGTCTTCAGATACCGCTTTTAGAAGTAAAAAGAGTTCGATCAATGCTTTATCATAGCGAACACAAACGAAGAGGGCCACTTATTCTTAAATTAGGGACAAGAACTCCTAATATAGACTGGCGAATCCCTTTGACTGAACCAAGTGATTTTTAGTTCGATAGTTCAGAAGAATTTATTCAACAGTTGCTCTAATCCGTATCAATCCACTGCCAATATTTCTTTGTTTTTGAATTTTAAAACGACCAATATCATGTGTATTTTTAACATGAGGACCCGTACATATTTCTTTTGAAAATGAACCAACAGAATACACGGAAACTTTGCCTTCATATCGTTCTTCAAAGAAACCAAGGGCTCCTTGTTTTTGAGCTTCTTGAGGTGTCAGAATTTCCTTCCTTACTGGAAGTGCCTCTTGAATCTTCTGATTGACTATGTCTTCAACATTTTTTATCTCTTCAGCTGAAAGATTCCTAGAATGGCTAAAATCAAATCTTGTTCGTTCAGGAGTGATATTACTACCTCGTTGTTCGACATGATCACCTAGAACATCTCTAAGTGCCTGTTGAAGTAAGTGCGTTGCAGTATGTAAACGTGTTGTTTTTTCAGAATGATCTGCAAGCCCACTCTGAAATGTTCCAGCTGTGGCTTTCCGAGAAAGATTTCGATGATGTTCAAATTCTTCCTTAAAAGCTTCTATATCAATCACTATATTTTTTTCAGCAGCTAATTCTGTTGTTATTTCCAATGGAAACCCAAAGGATGTGAATAATAAGAATGCATCTTTTCCAGTAATGATGTTCTTCTCTTTTAAAATCTGATTGAATTTCCGAATACCACGTCGTAAGGCAGCTGAAAATTTCTGCTCTTCTTGACTCAGATTCTCGAGAATGAAATTATTATTACGTGCGAGTTCTGGATAAATTTCTCTATAAAGATCAATTACAGTTTGTGACAGTTCCGGAAGAAAGCGTTGTTTAATGTTTAGGAGATTAGCTTGTCGAATAATTCGTCTTATTAGTCGTCTTAAAACATATCCTTGGCCTAGATTCGATGGTCTAAGTTGTTTGTCATCCCCTAAGATAAAAGTAGCAGCTTTGATGTGGTCAACAATTATCCGAATAGCTCTCGTTTGCTCTTCATTGGGTTGATCTTTAATTTGAGCAAGTTTTACAACTTTTTCTACAAGCGGAGCAATCGTATCGATCTCATAAACTGTTTCCATCCCATTTAGGACTGCAACCGTACGTTCAATCCCCATACCAGTGTCAACATTGTGTTGACGAAGCTTTTCATAAGTTCCATCTGATTTTTTATTATAACTCATGAAAACATCGTTCCAAATCTCAAAATATTTCCCACAGTTACATCCAGGACTACAGGTTTCAGAACAAGGATCTTTACCTGTATCATAGAACATTTCTGTATCAGGTCCACAAGGACCAGTATCACCTGCTGGACCCCACCAATTATCCGATCTACCAAGATAGTAAATTCTTTCATTTGGAATTCCCATACGATGCCAAGATTCTGCGGATTCCTCATCACGGGGAACTTCATCATCACCAGCGAATACCGTTACAGAAATTTTTTCAGGATCTAGTCCTAGCCAGCGGGCATCTGTTAAGAACTCCCAACTCATTGAGATAGCTTCTTCTTTAAAATAGTCTCCTAATGACCAATTACCAAGCATTTCAAAAAATGTTAAATGATTAGCATCTCCTACCTCATCAATATCTATGGTGCGAATACACTTTTGACAGTTTGCTAATCGATTACCAGCAGGATGAGGTTGTCCCATCAGAAATATTTGCAGTGGGTGCATCCCAGCGGTAGTAAAAAGGACTGTTGGATCATTCTCAGGCATTATCGACGCAGAAGGGATGATTTCATGGTTTTTCTCTTTAAAGAACTTGAGATAGATCCTTCTTAATTCATTAGAGTCCACAGGAGATACACTTCATATTTTTACGTTCACTCGAAACCGTTTATCATGATTTAATAAATTCTCGTCTCCTTTTTTAGCGGGGTACCAGAGAAACGAAAAAATCAAAACAATGATTGGAATTATTATTCTTGAATATTTATGGTAATTTCTCTTATCTTTTCATGAGGATCTTGAATTTTCCAATCTTTAGTAAACCCTTCTTTAGATGTTAAAAAATCCAATTTTTGCGCTAATACCTCTTCTTTAATTAATGTTGAATAATTGTTGATGACTTCAATGGTTTCTGAATTAGCTTTAGAAAAGTTTACTGTAATCTCGGCATCATATTCAAGTTCCATGTCTTTTCGCATAGATTGGATTCGACGAATCAGGTCACGTACGAACCCTTCGTGAATCAACTCCTCGTTCAATTCTAAATTTAAGAATAGATCACCGTGACTGAAAGAAGCTCCACTGAATCCCTCTCGCTCAGTAATTCTGATTTCAAGATCATCCTTATGGATTTTAAAATTATTTCCATCAATATTTATCTGATAAATTCCTTCCTGTGTAATTTTGTCTGCAATTTCTTTTGCCTTGTAGCCTTTTTGGTTTCTCATCCAGTTTGCTACGGTGTTCGTATTCTTTTTGAATTTTGGTCCAAGCTGCTTGAAGTTGGGGGAGAAAATAATTTCTTGGAATTCCAAGGGATCATCTGTGAAAGTCATATCCTTGACATTAAGTTCTTGAAGAATCAAATCCCTTAATGTAACAAGAGCTTCTTTTCCTTCAGCATTGGTAACAAATATAACTTGTGGTAAAGGCCAACGAGCTTTCAGACTTTTTTGAGCACGAATAGCGCGTCCATTTGAAATTGCTTCCCGCGTAATTTTGACTAAAGCTTCGATTTCAGAATTAATCAGATTCTCATTTGGTGTTGGTAACATTTCTAAATGAACACTCTCTAATCCAGTTCCTTGGCTAGTAACTAAAGTTTGATACATTTTTTCACTTAAAAATGGTAGAACTGGAGCAATGGTTTTCGTTAGTGACTGAAGGATTTCATACATAGTAGAGTAAGCTGATTTCTTGGAGAGACTCAGTTCTTTCTCCCAAAAACGACGACGAGATTGTCGAATCCACAAATTGGAGAGATCGCTATTAAGAAATGTCTGGAGCGATCTGATTACTTGGTGGATTGTTAAATCATCAAATCCTTGGTGAATCTCTTTGAGAGTATTATTATATCTTGAAAGAATCCACTGGTCCAACGTCGGGCGGTCTTTCGGAGAGATATGGTATTTTTCATCTTCTGGTGTATATTGATCGAGATTAGCATAAGTTACAAAAAATAATAACACATTCCACAAGGGAAGAATAAATTCCTTCATACTTTCTTCTACAAGATTTAATCCGAATCGAACATCATTCCACGTGGGAGTACTAAACAACATCCAGCGAGCGGGATCTGCTCCATATTTCTCAAAAACTTCTCTTGGGGCAATAACATTCCCCTTTGACTTGGACATCTTCTTTCCCTCTTCATCTTGGGTATGACCCATTGTCAAACACGTTTTAAACGAAAAAGTGTCAAAAACCACAGTTGAAATGGCGTGAAGTGAGTAGAACCATCCCCGTGTTTGGTCGATAGCTTCAGTAATGAAGTC
>JAEOTY010000404.1 GCA_016839625.1 Candidatus Hodarchaeota archaeon | reverse complement strand
AAGGTTCAGCGCCAATCGCTATTATTCTATCTGGGATCTTCGGTGAATTGTTTGGCATTACGCCAGTTTTAGTAGCGTCGAGTCTATTTGGGTTATTATTCTTGGGATACTCGTGGTTTTTCACAAGATTTAGAAGTGTGGAACAAACTGTTCAAACTCTGGAAATAGCTCCTATAGAGCCAGTAGTTTCTGAACCCCAACCGATACTAGAATAGTTTATGGTAAAATTCATTGAGAAATTAAAAAATAAAAGGGGAGAAAAATAGGATAATTCGGTTAGAAATATCCTATTTGCATTATCTCAACTCAGAATTTTTCAGCAATACCAATGTTTGTGTTTATGATAGTGTTTATGATAATGTTTATGATGGTGCCAACAGACGCACTTGTACTCTTTGTTTGCGAATTTTATTGCATTCTGGGCATGATCCCATGATTTACAGAAGTAGCGAATTGCTTTTGAATAATCTTCATCTTCTATTTTTTCCATAGCTTTCAGGAAATATTCGTTGGCTTTTGCTAACTCCTTGTCAAACTTTCCTTGAAATTTCGGTAATTTCACTGGAGTATTTTCTGCTTCTGCTAGTGCCACTCTGACGATCAGCTCATCTGCTTTAACCAGCTGATAGATTACTGATTCAAAAGTTGATTGAGTATTGAGGACGGTCGCTAGTTTTAATTTTAACCAAGTAGTGTCGTAACCTTTAGCTTCCCAGCGTGTAATTGTTTTTTCAAGATGGCGGATATAATGGTCATACATCTCCATCTTCAGTGTAGCTACAAATTCGTAACAGAACACAGAAGTCCCGTGCTTTGGATCAAGATGCGTAGCGTCTTTCCAATATTTTTCTCGTAGACTACGTTCGATAAATTTGATAATATGGTCGATTGATCTATCTATATGTTTTGATCCTACCTTAGATAAGTCTAAGCCTAAGATTGCGTCCGCTTTCAGGTCTTGTGGACCCCAAACTGTTAATATCAGTGTATCTACTCCAACGCCACCATCGTCATCTTCCACAGTGAGAGTGACGGCATATTCACCAGGGTTGGCATATACATGGTCCAAACTCTCCAGGATGTCTACAGGAAAACTTGGTGGATCATTAAGGTAGCTGGTAGTAACCACTGCGGTGCCATCACCGAAGTCCCACGTGAACGTAAGGTCATCGCTGCCAGGATCGTGAGCTGTTCCATTAAAGTAAACAGTCTCCAGCATAATTACTGTCAAATCCTCAAGATCAAAAAGCTGTGGTTGTTCGACTGATTCAATAGAAACTATAGGAGCAACATTATTTACTGTCACAGTCAGGGTATCCGTACCGACACCGCCATCATCATCTTCGACAGTAAGAGTTACAATATAATCGTCATTGTCACCATAGATATACTGAGGACTCAAAGTGTCACTAATTACGGGAGATCCGTCTCCGAAATCCCAGAAGTAAGTGTGGGTGTCTGCTGTACCTGGATCTGTAAAGCTTCCTGAGAAAAGAACTACATCTCCTTCGTCAACTGTTTGGTCAACCCCAGCTTCAGCGGTTGGAGCAACGTTTAGAACAGTAACCTCAAGTGAATCAGTACCTACGCCACCATCGTCATCAGTCACAGTAAGAGTAACAATATAGATGCCATTGTCAGCATATAGATGCGTTACAGAAGTTCCACTAGCACTTGGAGAGCTATCACCGAAATCCCAACTATAGGTGTGAGTATCACTAGAACCTGGATCTGTGTGACTGCCTGAAAACACAACTAAGTCGCCTTCATCAACAACCTGGTCTACTCCTGCATCAGCTGTTGGAGCGACATTGTAAACAACTATGTTCAGACTAGCAGTTCCAACACCGCCATCATCATCAGTTACAGTAAGAGTAACTGTAAAGATACCATTATCAGTGAAGACATGCGTTGTACTCAAAATTCCCGTGGCAGTTGATCCATCATCGAAGTCCCAACTATATGTATGAGTATCTGCTGTGCCAGGATCAATAAAGGTGCCCATAAAGGAAACTTCATCTCCTTCATTAGCAGGACTACCTTCTGTGTAAATTAAATCGTCCAAAACCCAGTAATTAGCGTTATCCTCGAATATCACATAGTTGATTCCAATACTTTGAACATCAGCATATTTACCATATGTATAACCAGAGTAGACGCTTGTTTGATTTAAGAGATCGCCCTGAACATTGTAGGCTTTTAAGTAAACCGTGGTAGAATCGGTCATAAACCATGCTCCGACCATTGACACTGGATTATCAAAATCAATTCGGATAACTCCCGATGAAATATCAATTATTACATTGGTTCCAGAGTGTGGAGGATAACCTTGATAATTATAGTTCGGTTTCATTAAGCAGTAAGCGCCTGATGAGAAAGTTAGACCTGGGTAGTATGATCCGACGTATTGTCTATGATTGAGATCCTCAAATGTGATTGTAGTGGTATCTGTATGACTAGGTGAATACATAGGAACTATCGGAGCAACATTGTAGACCGTCACTGTGAGAGTATCAGAACCAACTCCACCATCGTTGTCCGTTACTGTAAGAGTAACTGTATAGACTCCATTGTCGAGATATTTATGGGTGGGATTCAGAGTTCCTGTTTTTGTTGAGCCATCACCGAAATCCCAACTATAAGTGTGGGTATCTTTAGAACCTGGATCTGTATAACTGCCTGAAAAGGTAACTATATCACCCTCGTCAGCTGTTAGGTCCGATCCAGCATTCACAGTTGGCGCAACGTTATAGACCGTGACATAAAGAGTATCAAAACCTGTAAAGCCATCATCATCTGTTACTTCTAGTGTAACAGTGTAAAATCCATTATCGGTATAAATTTTGGTGGGTGTCAAGGTATGATACGCATATGATCCATCACCAAAAGACCACTTTATAGTGTGAGTATCTGATCCAGGATCAGAGAAAGAACCAGAAAATGATAATGCTTGTCCCTCGAAAGTTGATCTGTCGGGTCCAGCATGTACGATTGGCTCAGCATTTTTTACAGTGACTTTGAGAGTGTCCGAACCAACATCACCATGTTCGTCTGTTACTTCTAATTTTACTGTATACACTCCGTTGTCTTTATATTTATGAGTTGGATGCAGAGTTCCTGTACTGGTTGAGCCATCACCAAAAGACCACCTGTATGTATGCGAAGGTCCTGGGTTGATAAAACTACCACCAAAAGAGATTGTACTTCCTTCATAAGTAGTTATGTCTGCTCCAGCGTTAACTTTAGGTGCAATACCAGGGCCAACGCCCAATCCCTGAACTGCGCCAATATACCAGCTGTTTGAACCACCATAGTTCTGTAGATACCAGGTGTTACCAGATTTTGCCACTCGATAATATCGGAGCTTATCCCCATGAGGAAAAAGGTTACCCTTGGTGTCATCTGAATCGGTCACATAGATTCCTGTATAATCAGAGGAAGAGGATGTGAAACCCCAACAGGTGATAGCATGACCACCACCTGGTTTGTATATTGCTAATCCAACGCCATATCCATCATGTAGATAATCGTCAATTTTTGTCATAGCAAGTGAATCATCACTACTTGAACGAAAATAGTCTCCGAAATTATATGTTGGCCAGAATCCTCCTCCAGGGACGTCAACATATGACCAACCAGCCCAGCCTTGACTTGGATTGGTTCCATCAAACCACCAATCCCAACCGTATTCCATCATACCACCATCATCATACCAGTGATCTTTGAAATAATCGAAGGCTGCGTCTGTGGTCCCATAATGCCATTTTGTAAATGTTAAGACGTTTGAGGCGGTCGCTGCCCAGCACATTAGATCGTCTTCCTCACCGATCAAATGGAGTCCAGGATTACCTTCTCCGTCATCAAACAAGGTTTTTTCAGCATCATGATATACACCAGGCCAATCATACCAAATTGCATACGGAGTACCAGATGGGGTAGCATCTCCAATTGTTTCATATTCCGTAGTATTTTCGTCATAATCGAGCTCATAATCATTAATTCCACTGATAGCGCCACTAACAGGGGTACTGTCAGCAAAATCGTCATCAAGATCGTTAAATGTGCCTTTACCGATGTCTGCTATTGTAGACATACCTATAGTTGCAGTCAAAAGTAATGCTATAACGATCAGATTGTTTACTGTTCTATATCGCTTTTTAAACATCTTTTACCACACATTGCTAAAAAAAATTCTATTTTCCTAGAGACATGAACTCAGAATATTTCAGTTTTAAAAGCGTTTCCAATCCATTTAACAGTACTACTTAGGAAGTTCGTTCCTAACTCTTTTGAGAAGATATTGGCTAAGAATTTGACATCAGACAAAAATCTAAAGAAATTATTTAAGCTAGCTTTTTCATATTGAATTCAATCCTTTTTACATAATATTATATATTAGTTTAGAGAAACTTTCTTTCAAACCCTCATCAATTTTTAATTGAAAATACTAAAGAAATATAGTTTTGTGGAAAAAGAGATAACAAAGATGGGTCAGTCTTGAGTTTATTCACCTTAGTCGCAGAAGTGTCAGCTTGTGTTTTATTCCTTGGTGTTGTAATATTTTTAAGTTTCATTAGGAAAGATTACAGGTCAGTAGCCCACATTTTTAGTGGGAGCCTTTTCGGAGTCACCCTTGAGTATATGAATGTACAAGTAATGCAGACTTATACTTATTCCTCTGAATTTCTTATTCAACTTGGTTCTGTTCCTGACAACATACCTATATGTATTGGATTATGTTGGGGATTAATTATATTTGCGTGCATGGATGTTTCAAACAGAGTCATTAATATTCCTGAATGGTCACGAACATTATTAGATGGGCTTTTGGCATTATCTATTGATCTCTCTATGGATACTATTGCGATCCGTCTTGATGGTGGTTTTTGGACTTGGATTGGTATCCCGATGGAGACTCTTCCTACACTAAATAGCTTCTTTGGAGTCAATTACGGGAATTTTAGTGGTTGGTTTTTTGTGGTTGTCATCTTTTCGTTCATGCTAAGAATAGAGAATAGAATACTTCACGAAAAAATTCAAGTTTCTCCAATTGTATCAATATTATATTTCTTGATGATCCCCTTCTTATCTTATATTCCTTTATTTCTATCATTCCATGTACTTCCTCTCCCTGTTTATGTACTATTAGCTATCACTAGGATTTCTGATAGTAATACTCCTGTAGGTTTAATGGGATTATTGATACTAGTTTATGTCATGATTTTAACAAGTATACTACTTTTTGTATCTTTCCTAAAATCAAAGCCTACCTTAGAAAAGGGGTCAGATTTGTTATCACCGATGGTTTTCATGTTTTTTCATTTCAGTTATCTTAGTTTTTACTTATTAGGTGGTTTATATGTTGAAACGCCTTTAATAATTATTTTGGGACTATTAATGCTTGTTATTGACGGTGTCATTCATTGGATGATTCTCGATCCAGAAAAACTAAGTGCTAATATTAAAATTCTGGGAAAACTCCGACAACAATGACTAAACGAATGTCTTTTATCACCATAAAAAATTCAGAGAATTTCATTAAGAGCAATATCTATTTTCTCAAGTCCAGACTTTAATTCTTCTGTGGTTCCACCAAAACCAATACGGAAATAAGATTCCATATTAAAACAATACCCAGGAACAGTGAATGTTCTGTATTTTTCTACTAACAGGTTGCATAGTTCTTTTGTGGATTTTGTAAATTTAGGAAAACAGGTAACTCCCCCTTCAGGAACAATCATCTCCAGATTTTCTTGGTTGTTAATCCAATCTTTAATGATACTATAGTTCAGTTCAACACGGGTTATTATATCAACTAAGTGTATGTCTTTCTTGCTTAGAAGATGAAGCGCGATAGATTCATTCAAAGCGGAGTTACAGATAGTCGTTTGTTCCCGAACCCGTCGGACCCCTTCAATTATTACCTCATCATCATCACGAGTCGCGACCCATCCGATTCGTATTCCTGGAACACCGTAAACTTTTGACATTGTGGAAATACTGATTACATTAGAACTTAGACTCGCTGCGTTTGGTAGTGGATCACCAAATGTTAAATCTCGATATGTTTCATCCATTACTAGGAAGATTTCTCGCTCTTCAACCATCTTTATAATCTGTT
>JAEOTY010000403.1 GCA_016839625.1 Candidatus Hodarchaeota archaeon | reverse complement strand
GTCTAGATAATTCTACTTGGAAGGAACGATTTCTGTCAGTCATTTCTACTCAAATGCCGACGAAAATCGTCTTTCCACTAATATTTTTCTAGTGGTTAGAAAATGTTAGGAAATCAACTCGAGTAATCATAACAATTATGACTTGGTTCTTTGATCTTCTTCCTGTGGAACTGCAATCCCTTCATGACTCACATAGTCATTAGAACAAAGTTACATACAAATTATTCTATTCATTAGTAGGAAAAAGTGGACTGTAAAGTGTTTTCTTTCCTTCTTTAGTAATATTAACAAGACCTTTACGATGCAACGAGGAGAGAGTTCTTTGAAGAGTTGGTCTTGATGATTTTGTTTTAATTTGGAACTCGACATCAGAGGGAGACATGGGTTTACCAAATTCGGATAGTCCTTGCAAGACAATCATTTCTGTTTCTGTTAGCTTTGTTTCTATTGTAGCTTTCATCCTTCCAAGTGTATTCTTAATATCTTCCTCATAGATTTTATCGTGTTTATTATAGAGTGCTTCGTCAAGAGAATTCTGGGCTATCTTGAGTGCAATTTTAATTTTTCCGTCCGCGTTTAAGTAGAGAGTTTTTAACGTAGCATTATCGAATACACTATCTAAAGTAACAGAATCTCCATTCCTTTCTTTTTTTATTCTTCTCAACAAAATCTCTCCAATTTGAGTATCTTTAAGTTGTTTGACGTGGACTTCAGTATCAAAAATGCCAAATCTTTCCTTCTTCCGATCATAACTAATCAATTCAGGAGAACCACAAAAAATGAATGTATACTTGTTCGATGCGAGAAATATATCCCTCGCAGTTGTTAGTGCACTTACCACACTTTTCATATCTTCTATATGATCTGCTTCGTCTATTGCAAATATAATCCCTCCATATCCCATTTTCTCAACCAATTCACCCAAAGACTTTAGGTTTTCTTTTATAATACTAGGTGGGCTATTCTCAACATATGTTTTTAAGGACTTTATTACTTCTTCATCTATACTAAACCCCACCCTCTCTTTTAGTGTTCTTTTGACTTTTCTATCTAGTGGTTCTTTATGTTTTTTTACTGTCTCTTCTTCAAAAGAATTAGACATCATTTTGAGCATTATTTCATAAAGAGAGTCAGAACTCCTTTGTTTTAAAATCCAGTTCTTAAGCGATTTTAAAGGCTTTGAAATTGAGAGAGCTTCTAATTCATTCATGATTTCGAAACAAAGAGAGTATAAAATTTCTTGGACTGTTCTCCCAATGTTTTTTTCACTAATGATTATCCTAATTGGAAACCATTTCTTTTCTGAGAGCGAAATATATAAAATCATGTTGATTAGAGTAGTTTTTCCAACACCAATGTCCCCCCACAATAAAATTCGACGATCTAAGTCAAATATTTTGTATAGAATTTCTGATTCTTCTGTTACAATAAAAAGCTCTTTTTCTTCCTTACATTTATCTAAGTCCATATAATTATTAAATAAAGGTCTTATCGAAAAAGGGTTCTTCTTAAAACCAAATTTACTATAGTCCTTACCTTTCGCTATTAGATCATCTAAATCACTCATGGGAACTCAACCCCTTTGTAAATTCGTAACACATATGTACATTTGAACAACTCGAATTAATACTATGTCAGATGTATATAATTGAACAGTCAATTCTTATTAGAATGGTTTGAAACAAACAAATCTCTCATCTATGGTTATCCTGAAAATATCTGTTCATCTACTCACACCTGTTCATGAACACTTATGAACACTTAAACATTTTCATAAACATTTCATCGATTATTCAAAACCACTGTTAACAATTGTTAGAAGAAGTATGAATCTGAACAGTTAAATCAAATAAAAAGCTTTTAGAAGGAATAAATCTCTCTTCTATGACTATTTCCAATCTATCTGTTCATCTGTTCACACCTGTTCATGAACACTTATGAACACATGAACATATTCGTATCAAATGACACTTTAGGTATAGATTCAACCAATTTTAGCTCTTCCGTATATTTAGATTATCATTCTAGTGCTACTCCCATAGAGATTCCATTTAAAGAATGCTACCGATGTAACCACCAATGTTGCGGATTTTTCGCCACAAAATCGGCGGTGTATGCATAATGGACATCGGAAATTAGGTCTGGATTATAATTCTGTTTTTGACAAATTAATGTGATGGCTACTTGCCATTCATGCAATTGGTCGGTTAGTTCTAGAAAGTCCCCATCGCCAGAGATGAGTAACACGTGATTGATTTGTGTTTGATTATTCAACACATCAATACATGATTGGATGAGAGAATCATCCGCAGCATTTGGATCATCACGCTGTACCCATTTAAAATCAAAGATTCCGAGCTCATCTATCAGATCATAGTCCGTATTGGACAGTGTGACTTCTCGTGAATAAATTCGTGTGAAAACAACTTGGTTCATTTGAACATAATAGACTAATCCTTGTAGAAACCCCTCCCAATCTGCGCGTCTTAATGGAATGTTTTCATAATCCCAGGAAATACCTGTTATCGGATTTCCCCAACCCAAGTGACTGAACCACACGTTTTCCCCTTCAACTAGTGTCTACCTTTTATGGACATACCCCTCTGACCCCTTATTTAAAGTTGTTTCTTAAATTGTCTTAAAAATCACAATTTTTTTATCCAAGTACAACTGCATCGGAATTCATTGCCACACATTCTAAAATATTATAGTCATTTATTTTGAAAACTGAAAAGAAGAAAGTGAGTATTTATTGAATTTCATAGATAGAAAAGTTTATAGAAATTAAGTTGTAGCTCATCTAGAGCTATTGCTACTTCAATTTGTCCCTCTGAAAAACTAGAGGTAAAGTGCCAAACAATTCAACAGGAAAATCCAACTGAATTAACTGAAACCCATTTAAATTCTCTGGAGGATTTGGTTGATGAAACATTAGACGAGTGTTTTGGATTAAAAGGACTTTATAAATTAGAATCTCCATAATAGAAAGTTAATTGAGTTTTTTCCCTTATTGATACTATAAAGATCTATATAGGTATAATCTCATTATGCCCTGAGTTTGATAAGATTCGTAAACTGTTTGGTCTTGATCCGTGTGATTAATTTGACCTTAAAAACGAAAAAATGTTCAAAATGCGGCCAGACAAAATCTCTCGATGAATTTCATAAAGACAAGAGAAACAAAATAG
>JAEOTY010000402.1 GCA_016839625.1 Candidatus Hodarchaeota archaeon | reverse complement strand
TTGAGTGAGAGGAACAGACTTAACACTGGGAATAGACAAACCTGCATGAAGTAATCCTTTTTCCATCTGGTGTCCTGTTAAATTTGCTATTGGTTTGAATCCATAATCCTCAATTGTTTGCTGGACAGCAGCTCCAATTTCGCTAACACGAAGACCTGGCTTTATAATGTCAATAGCCTTATCCAAAGCATCTTCAGCAGCTCTAATAAGTCGAGTGTGTTTTCCATCGGTAGAAAAAGTTTTAGCTGTATCTGAAAGCATACCGTTAACATTAGCTCCAATGTCTATCTTGACCAAAGCTTTCTTAGGAATCATTCGTTTCTCCAACTGATCTGGAGCAGCAGTATCATGAGCAGCACATTCATTGATTGAAATATTAGGAGGAAATGCTAGCTCTGCACCCTTTGTTTTTGTAATTAGTTTTTCTATAGAGTCATATAGAGCCCCAATGTGAATTCCAGGTTTCACATGTTTTTCAATCTGGTCTAATGTTAAATGAGCTATTTTCCCAGCGAGGAGTAAATCATGTAGTTCCTCACGAGTCAAAGACATACTACAGCACCAATCTTCATTCATATCTAGTTGATTCAGTCCAAACGTATAAAATAATGGGTTCATGTGAAAAGATTCTTAGACCTGCCCAGAGATAATTGAAATTTTATCATTTTCCTTTGTAGAACTTCTTAACCATCCTGTTAGGAGTAACGTAATTATTAGTAGATTTACCACAAAAATAATCAGTAATAAAGGTTTTCCTCCTTCAATCTGGTAAATAAAACCAGCAATTGGACTAACAATGATACCTATCAGTGAAATGGACATTGAAAGTATAGCCATAACTTTTCCAGTGTGTTCTCGTGGAAGTTTGCGACCAACAGCTCCCCATGCTATTGTTCTCCACACTTCATCATTTCCTGCTTTAATTATAACTGCAACAAATGCTGTACTCGCGATAATAGCACCTAATCCTTCATTCGGAAATTGATCTGTCCACACTGGAATTGATGGTGAATGAAACAGGAGAAAAATTGAGAAAGGAAGAAACAAATATACAAAGAACATAATTTTTGCATCATTTTTCGTCCTATCTAGGAGGAACCCAGCTCCAAGACCTCCAAGAACACCAAGAATGATTGCTCCAATCATGGTGTAGTTAATGGTGCTATAATCCATTCCTACTTCTTCATTGAGATAAAAATTTTGAGCAAAACGGTAATTTATATCACTGGTAACATCTAGTAAAAACACAATGAAGAATAGTGGAATAGTGGATATTAATACTATAATTCCTGTTCGATATTGATTAAAAAGATCTTTAATCCCTCCAATATGTTTTTGATCTGCTGTTTGTTGAGTAGGTTGTGTTTTCTTTAAAAAGAACAATCGTGTGAAAAAATTCAATATTGCCACTATTGTGAAAAGGTACCAAAAGACTTTTAGGCCTGATATGAAATTTTCTTGTATTAAAAAACCAACTATGAATAGTCCAGCAATTCCAAAAACTCCACCAAGAGTAAAAAGACTGGTTCCCGTACCCATTTGTTCTGGAGGGATGGATTCAAACAGTATAGGATCAATAGAGGCTTGACAGAATTGACTGAAACCAAAAACTGTCCAGACTAAGAGAAGACCAAAAAAATCAGTAACAAGTGGAATCAAAAAAGAGGCGATAGCTAGAAAGAACATGTTAAATGTGGCCATAGATTTCCGGTGTGGAATATGTTTGTCGGCCCAATACCCACCAAACATGGTTGCAAAAAGACCGAGAATCATTGCCCATGAATCTGCAAGACCAAGCTCGAGGTAAGAAATTCCCACATCCCTGAAAAAGAGATTTAAATAAATCCACGCTGCTAAAAAGATGGCTCCAGAGTAATTTGTGAGAAGGATTACTAGATAATTTCTCGATTGAAAAACAATCTTGAGATTCTCAAAATACCCAGCTGGTTTGGATCCTTGCATTAATTAAAAACCTTCGATTCTTATGTTTGTCAATGAGACTCCTTAAATCTCTCTTAAACTGTGGTCTACGTGATTAATGCCATGTAATTAGAGTCTTCAAGGGTATATTGGTGATTGAAGATGCTAGTAATTGGTTTGTAAAAACATTAACTTTCTGGCAATGTAAGACATGGTTTTTAACAAGTTTATGAAAATGTTCTATATACTCAATTACTATAATACAGACTCTAGAGATGATATTGAAAAATAGTATTCCGAGAACCTCGTCAAAGCTAGAATATATCTTCAAATCGTTGGAAACTGAAAATCAAATAAGTCAAATGACTTTTTTGAGATAAAATTTGAACTTGTTATATGCACACCTTTTTGTAATCAAGCTATATTATTACCATTAGAGCTAACTGAAAACTCTCTTTTTTTGTCGGGTCGAAAGAAAAAATGGAAATCAATAGCGTTGACCGAATAAGACGTAAACAACATATGACAGAAATCTTAGCTCAGATCGTTGAGAATTTAAAAGACTATTTTGATGAGTTGCAATTAAAAAAGTTTGGGGAAAGATCTCGTTATATTGAGCTGGATCGAATAAGTGCCATTCAAAAGGTGGGGTCGAAAGGGTTACAACTCGTTACTGCTATCTTTGGCACTGAATTAGGGGATTTAAAGCTTTCAATCGCAATCAAGAGTTTTGAATCTCCTGAGGAGGCCTTGAGGAATAAAATATTAACTAATCGACTTTCTGCTAAGTTGAGAACCACTGGAATGTTAACACCAAGGGTAATTTTTGAACATGGTAAAATATTGATATATGAAGGAATTCAAGGTGAAACGTTCCTTGATTCAGAACTAGACCATGATTATAAGCTGTTACTGACTGGAGAAGCCCTTAGTCAGTATCATACAACGGAATTAAGGCCAATTGAACCACAGCGATATATTTTCATTGCAAAAAAGGTTTTTAATGAATTAATTATGACCCCAGAAAGGAAAAAGAAATTTATTGATCGTGCGAGTGAAACGCTTGCCCGAGTAATTACTCATTCAAGTGGAACTGCAGGTTTTGGGGATTTCCATCCTGGGAATGTTTTGTTCTCAGTTGAGGATGATCATGGGAAAGAGAAGATCCAAACTTGGTTAATCGATCCTGAATATGCTGAAGAAGAGAAATCCGCAGATAGGATGGAGGACATCGGGACTTTCTTTTTGCATTCAGCAATTGACCACTTTGATAAGGACGGGAATCTCCAAAATTTTAAGCCGTCGGTCCGTACCTTCGTCGAGGGTTATGAGAAACACCTTTCCCGTTCTTTCCTATCTCTGGACGCGATTTATGGCGATTACGAAATTGCCTTAGCATTTCATTTAGGATTGAATGTTCTTTTAGAAGGACTCTTCCTACAGAAACGGGCAGACATGAATAGTGAAAGAGCATTCGATCGTATGACTACATGTGTCACTCTAGCCAATTATTGTTGGAAACATGGGCTGGAATAAGAGAAAGAACTTCAAATCATTGATAGATTAGGTCTAGCTAATGTAAAAATTTTCATCATGC
>JAEOTY010000054.1 GCA_016839625.1 Candidatus Hodarchaeota archaeon | reverse complement strand
TAATTATGGAACCGCTACCCCTTGGAATCATAAATTCTTTAGCTACCTCTCGTGTTACGACAAATAATCCAGTTAGATTCGTTTCAATGACCATATTCCAACGATCCAGGGGCATTTCTTCCGAATCATGTCCCCAAGAGACACCTGCGTTGTTAACAAGAATATCCACAGCAAAATCTTTGTCGTGTAAGGTCTGTACGAGTTGTATTACCTCTTTTTCGACACTTACATCACATTTTTCTGCTAGTATTTCAGACCCTATTTTTGAGAGTTGAGATGACGCTTCCTCTAGTGATCCATGCCGCCCTCGTCCACATATTGCTACCGAAGCTCCCGCTTCAGCTAATCCTTCGGCCATGGTGAAACCAATACCAGAGGCTCCTCCGGTAACTAAAGCATTTTTCCCTGAAAGGTCGAACAATTCTTTAACGTGGTTCAAATCTTACTAACCTCAAAATAAATGTATAAGACAGGAAGATAAAACTAATTTGAAAAATATTCTTAGGATTAAAAGATATTTCCAATAGATTTCGAACTGAAGTGTATCACACGAATTTATAAATGGTTATCAATAATAAATTACAGATTATGGAAGTACACAACTCAAATTTGCATGAACATATGAATTCTGACAATATTATTCCAGATAAAAAGGAAATCAATCTACAGCGAGATTTACCACAATTAGCTTACGCGGTTTCATTTTACATGAAAAAAGGTTTTGTTGTTACATATAATAGCACTATTAAATGGAAAAATCTTCAGTACTGCGACTGGCATCAAATTTTCTCCCAAAATCATTTCAATCAACGTTCCAAGCCTAGCTCTTAGATCTATTCCGCCAAATCAAGGGATGAAGTGGAGTCACAGCATACAATGTAATGTCACGTTTTTTAGCAATAATTTCATTAGTTCGACTCATCTTTATCCGATTTAACCTGCAGGTTATTGAAACTGATAAAATATGTATCAATTTTATTCACATGAGGTCATCAACTAGCTCGTTGCCGTAGCAAGTCTCCATCGTGTTGGCTGTAACCCGACAGCCTCTATCCCATCAGCTGCAAAAGCTTTTGGGAGTGCTTTTCTGAGGATATTGTTCACTCCATAGACATCAGCATGGAGGAGCTTTCCTTTACGAGTCTGGAACCAGCTACGAGTGATCCGTTTCCCGCAATAGGAGTCGTGTTTCATAATCGGTTCATTGTCTAAGAAACTGCATTTATTGGTGTAATTTTCAGCAATATTGATGACTTGCATTCCTACCTCATTTACCTTGTATTGAACATATGGAGGTCGCTTGTAAGAGACCACTGCACTTCTTCCCTGAATTGACTGAGTAATCGGTGATACTATCAGTTAAAGACCTTTCAGAGGGACCCTGTAATCCATTCATTTTTGAGCTATTTCCCTCTTCTCTTCATTCTCTATTAGTGTTTTCCCTCTTCGACGCTTCTCCGCTCTTGTTCTGTCATCTTATGTTTTCTTCGCAATTTGAAACTTTGGACTATCTCATCTGATTACATTTTTTATCAATTTTACTATTTCAATTCACCATATATATAAAAAATAAAAACAGGTTCGCAAGTTTTCTATTAATCTCTAATTTGACTTAACCACAAAAGAGAAAGAAGAACTTTCTTCAATCACAATAATCCAACAGTGAACATCATGGAAATAGTTTATCGGTTTTACGAACCTAATCAAGGGCTAGAGGAAATTCAGGCACACCTTTACAATCAAGTAACTGGTGAAAAAGCCACAGCAGAGCAAATTCGGGCACGATATGAAACAGAGAAAACTAATCCCAAATTTGTACGTTATGCGTTTGATGAGAACAGTGAGCCCTTAGCATACATCCAAGCTAGAAAAGAGAAAAAAAGTTTTGCAATCGGGTACCCATGGGCATTACCATCATGTCCGCCAGAAGTGCAAGAAAAACTCTTCAATGAGATGCTCGACTACATTAAACAAAAAAATCCTCATGAAATCTCTTATTGGCTAAAATCGACTTGGAAAGATCAAATTTCCTTTTTCACAAGCAGAGGTTTTGTCCGACAAGTAGAAGGTTTTGGATACGATTTTGACGTAAGTGCTGTTAGTAAACTCGAAATCCCAGATCAAACCTTTACTAGTCGTATTGCCTCTGATGATGATTTCGACTTGCTTCTTGAAATTGCTAAAGTTGATGAAGATTTGAAAAAAGTATATACTGAAGAGTGGTTTAAGAATTATTTCAAGGACAAGGTTTTACCTGATGGCCATTGTGTTCTTGTATTTCAAGACAATCTTATAGTTTGTGCAAGTGCACCTCTTAAAGAATGGCCAGATAAGACTGAAGCTGATGATTATATGATCTTACGATTTACAGCTACTCGTCCAGGTTATATCAATGCTTGGAAAACTTTGATAATTGATGTTACAAGAGAGTGCGTTACAACAGGTTGGACGGAGAAACCCTTGAGAGTCTTTGCTGATAGTAAAACGGAAGTCGCAGGGCTACTCGAAGAATTGAATCCTGTGAAAGTCCCAACTTATGATAAGTATGTTTTGAAAGATGACTCAATGGAAAAATAAGATACTGAGGTTTTCCAACCGTTTATACTTAGAACAATAAATAGGTACGCAATTATATATTTCCTACTCGCAATTTTTACTGTTTTTTTGATTACTGTGTGGTTGATACAACCTATAGCAAGCGAGGAGGATTATCAGAATCTTTTAACGATTTGTGCGTTCATTATCCTTTTTTTCTGCGGTTTAATTCTACTGATTTTCACTTTCAAGTTTAATATTCATGCTCAGGCTAAAAAAGCTTGGTTGTTTATCGCAATAGCTACTTTTTCTTGGGCTTTTGGAGAGTTGACAACAATTCTCAGTGAATTGGTTTTACAGGGTGAAGGCCAAATCATAGGTGATCTATTCCGTTTAATTGGCTATCCAATCTTTTTTTTAGGTTTGATTATGCAATGGAGAATTTTAGAAGTTCAAGTGAAAAAATTAGAAGTGGTAATATTCTTAGCTTTATTTATAATCTGCTTATCACTAGTGTTAACAATGTTGAATATCCCAATTCTGTCGTTTGACTCAGACACACTCTCAGAAACAGTATTAACCGCTGTATTTCCAACAATGGATCTGGTTCTCACATTCATTTCAGGAATAATACTATGGAAAGTCAAGAGAAGAAAATTGATATTTCCTTGGATTATTCTGACCCTATTACTAGTGAATAATATGGTTATTAACTGGCAATCTCTAGAAATTTAGAATCGGATTTTTTCCTGAATTTTTTTGAGAGGGTCACAAAGGTTTCATTGCCCAAATCCTGTATGCTTCATATGCAATAAATATTATTCCACATGCTGAGAAAAATAAGAATAAAAAATCTTCAACATGAATGTAGAATGCTCCCCTATTAAAAATTAGTAATAAGT
>JAEOTY010000401.1 GCA_016839625.1 Candidatus Hodarchaeota archaeon | reverse complement strand
GCAAACTCATACCCCCCAAACAAGATGATCTTAGCGGAAATAGAATCATAGACCATTGAATGATAGCTTCTTGCACTAGGTGGATTGGATGGAGTTTTCTCTGTCCAGGTATCAGAACTAAGATCATAACTCCAAGTGTCATTCAACAGATGAGTACCATTGTACCCGCCAAACAATACAACCTTGTCAGAAGTAGAATCATAAGTCATAGAGTGAGCAGCTATTGCGTTAGGTCTATTGGATGGAGTTTTTTCTGTCCAAGTGTCAGAAGCAAGATCATAAATCCAAGTATCATTAAGGTAACCAGAGCTATTTCTCCCCCCAAATAAAATAACCTTAGCGGAAGTAGAATCGTAAACTGTAGAATGCCAAAATCTTCCACTAGGCGATTTGGATGGAGTTTTTTCTGTCCAGGTATCAGAAGCAAGATCATAAACCCATGTGTCACCAAATTGAGTAGTACCATTCCAACCCCCAAATAAGATAACCTTAGCGGAAGTAGAATCATAGACCATAGAATGCTGGTGTCTTCCACTAGGTGAATTTAATGGGGTTTTTTCAGTCCAAGTATTAGAGGCAAGATCATAAACCCAGGTGTCGGTAGGACGAGAACCATTATCACCTCCAAATAGAATTACCCTTTTAGAAGTAGAATCATAGACCATAGATTGAGCATATCTTGCACTAGGTGAATTGGATGGATACATTGGAGTCCATGTATTAGATGTAAGATCATAAACCCATGTGTCACCAAATCGAGTTGTACCGTTATACCCCCCAAATAGGATAACCTTGGCGGAAGTGGAATCATAGACCATGCCATAATAGCCTCTACTACTAGGTCCAGTTCTAGTTATATTACTCCAAGAATCATCAACAATTTCCTTTTCCAATGAAAGGTATCCGTTATCATTTATTGTCAAATTATACATAGTACCCTCTAAAAAGTCATCGGAATCCTCAATAATAATGTCTGATGATAGATTAGCAAGTGTGCCATAGATGTCATAATCGAACCCAGTTCTGTAGTCTTGCCATGCTATAGTCAATACTCCATTTTCATCACCGCAAATTTGAGGATTTATCTGGTCATTGCTTTCGTTACATAAGACATTGCCACTGGCCGTCCATTGGTTGTTACCAGTTGCATTTACCCACTGAAGATTAATATCGTGATCTCCTGCTCTGTCATCGTACCATGTGAAGACTGCACCACCATCTCCATCACTGAAAAAATTACTACCACCTTGATCAGCGGTAGAATCACATATAGCTACTGGAATCGTCCATTGGATATTTCCACTTGAATTGATTCTTTGAGCGAAAATTTTTGTGTTTGATGTGAAATCATTATATTTAATAATAGCGCCACCATTTCCATCACTGACAATTCGGGGGTTTTTTTGATGATTTACTTCCGTACAAATACCCACACCGTTTGCTGTCCATTGGACATGCCCAGTCGAATTAATCCGTTGAGCAAAGATATCAGAGTCAGACCAACCTTTTCTATAATCATGCCAAGTAATGATGGCTCCGTAATTTTCATCAATGCAAATGTTTGGTTGATATTGACAAATTGAGGCTGTACATATGGCTACACCATTGGTTGTCCAATATAATTCGCCAGAAGCATTTATTCGTTGGACATAAATATTTCTATCAAATGCTCCATTTCTTTCGTCACCCCATGTTATAATCGCACCACCTTCTCCATCAACACAAAGATTAACGTATGCATCATTTCCACCGTTTTGCGTACATATAGCCACTCCATTGGCTGTCCATCGGATATTTCCAGTTGAATCGACCCGTTGTGCATAAATATACCCATCAGAACCAGTTCTATAATCTCTCCATGTGATGATTGCGCCACCAGCTCCGTCATCGCAAATTTTCAGAGTCTCTTGATTATTCGCAGCAGTACAAATGCTTACACCGTTTTCTGTCCAAGTAACTTCACCTTGTGAGTTAATGTGTTGAGCGTAAATGTCCCACCCAGAACCACTCCTATTGTCTATCCATGTGATGATTGCACCATCAGCTTGATCACTGATAAGTTGAGGTGTTTTTTGAATATCAGTTGCATTGCATATAACTGTACCATTGGCATCCCATGAAGTTTCAGAGTCGTAAGATAACAACTGTGCATAAATATCACCACCGTCAAATCTCTTATCTTGCCATGTAATAATTGTCCCTCCAGTACCATCACAACAAAGTTGAGGACTTAATTGGTCACCTGTTGCATTACTAATAACTAAACCATTATTCTCTGCTATTAGAACGTTGCCATCACTCAATTTTGTCTTTACTGCATCATACCTTAGATTATTATCATAATTAACATTTATAGGAGATGTACCAATATTCTTGTCAGAACTTCCTAAAAGAATTACGCTAATAATGACAAATATAATAGTTCTAGTTTGTAAATTTAATATAGACATCCCAGCCAATTCTCCTTGGATTTCCAGAAATCTGATTGCTATTTATTAAGTTATCTAGAATCCATTCAATATTTTCAGAAAATTGCAGTTCATAAAGTAACGTTTTGGATTATGTACGATAAGGCAGAATTGCTTTCTTTTTCAATAAGTCTTTTTGACTCAGTTACAATATTCAGAAGGTCTTTGTATATTTGAAATTACGGAAGGAATTCCTACTTATAAAAATGATTAAAATAGATTACTAATCATTTCTACTATATTCAATCCTTCAAGACCAACTAATAACCACACTGCATACAATACACTCAATGATGCAATAGTAACGTTAACTGTACGTGTGACACGTTTTTGGCCCCATTTTTGGATAGGAAAATTAACAGACTGTCCATAAATAACCATTCCGAAAATTACTCCAAGGGTGAAGAATAAGACCCCTAGAAGAATACCAAATAAGTTTTCAATTCCAAGAGTCAGCGTAAACAATAATAGAAGTTCATCATTGCTCGCGATTCCATGAATTATTCCAATACCAACCATTGTGCCGTGTTCTTTTTTTCCTGATTCAGTAAAATGAAGATGGAAATGCGAATGTTCTTCTTTTTGATTGTTTATTTCATCCTGATGTTGATGTCGTTAAAATGAAACCAATCAAATTCCCATGCAAGAGTAAAAAATGCGATTATAATCAACATGATTGGAACCAAGAGTTCCAAATTAGTTAATAATACTTTAAGGACAGTTTCACGGAAAGTGAAAAGAATTATTGTTAAAATAGAGGCTGTAATCATGTGTCCCAAAGCCCACGATACACTCAAAACGGCGGTTTTTCTCGTGGACTGAGAATTGGTCAGCAATCCTGATACTGCAACTAAATGATCTGCATCAAAAGAATGTTTAATTCCTAGAATAATTGCAAGGATAAGCAGGCCAATGGTTAATGCAATTTCGACCATTTAGTCACCAATATTTACCGACAGTGAGTTGAATTTCTTCATAGAAGAGCGAAATATTGTTATTTTTTGGGGCATCCCTTACGAAAAAAGGAGATTTTAGAACTCTAAAATATGGGAAGTATTAGAGTGTAATAAACACAAATTTAGGAAAGAAAATGAGTGAAAGAGGTTTGAGAGTAAACCTCTTTTTCTAACTTCAATTTTGTTTTTCCATCTTTTCATATAGCGCTTTTTTAGCCACTGGGCTAAATTGATGTGTTACTGAACCCCAATTAGTTATTATACTGTGTTTTTCACTTTTTGATCTCAAGTATTCAATTGTGTTTAAATGGTCTTTTTGTAAATAATTAACCGCTAGTACTGATGCTCCTACTATAATTGATCCTAAAAGGATGAGAAATAGCCCAAGAGTCCATAAAACAAGTAAGGATAAACCAAAATAATCCAAAGTGAATCCTGCGACCTGAATTTGTCCAGTACTTGTTGATTTACGTGCTAAATCACTATTGACCTCCATTGCTAGAGCACCCAATGAAAGAATCCCTGAAAAACCAATGATTATCCCAAGTCCATCTCGTAAGATCTTTCCCAAAGGTTTTACTGCGATCACATCGCCCTGGGGACTAATTTGTAAGCGTTTGAAACCGCCTTCATTAAAGGCCCAGATTAAAGGAAAATAAAATAAGACTACTATTAATATGATCGGCGTTAAGAGGGGACTAAGGGCAAGTGCTTCCATTTTTCCATCAATGTGAATATTAAAAATCGAAAATATTGGGTTCAATTGAGTAAAGTTTTGTACAAAAATAATTGTCAAGATAGAAGCAAGTGCAGTGGGAAATACTAGGATATCATACCATCTTTGCTTAAACAATTCAATAAACGATGAGCGAAATCCAGAGAAATCAATGACATTAACGAAACGCTCTTCTACATAGAAATCACCATTAAAATCAAAAATCGGAACAAAATTGAGAATCTTACCAATTTTACCATTGAGGGCCTTTAAAATCAAGTAGGTTATGTATTTTCCGCCAAATAATTTGGAAAGGCGGGTGATGATGAGAATAAGAGCAATAATTATTCCCCATCCCCCCCCAATGGCTACTGTTACGAGGAGAACACCTCCTAAATCCATAAATCCATACCAGAAGTTTTCCCTAATTTCCCTAATGATTTCTTGAAACCAAGCAGCCCATCCAAGACTTGTCGTTCTAAAATAATCTCCTATTATTTTCTCCTCCCACTCTTTATCATCTTCAAAAGAAGGAGCTTTCCTGTAAACTATCGGAAAGCTCTTTCCATGTTGATATTTCAGTTTAATTTCTTTATGAGGTATATCGACTATAATGTGTTCAGGTTCAGCCTCGACTTGGTATAATGTACCATTAAAGAAATCAAATTCTAGAACGCTCAATTCGAGAATAAATCTGACTGAACCATTTTCCCTTTCCTCTATCAAGTTCCAGATATTAAAAGGTTTGATCTCATCCCCATTTTCCAAAAATGCTTTGATATCTCCTTCTTGTGGGGTGATTATCACATTTGGATGGTGTATATCTGCTTCAAAATCAAAATATCCATAACCTATCCATGGTCCCATTTCCTGTCGAATATCAATTAGAATGGGATTATACTGGACACGATAAGGTGTATTAGGCAGAAGCGCAGCTGAGACTATAAAAATCGTTCCTAAAATGGCGCAAATAGCTGAGAAAATCCATACAACAATAAAGAAGACAACAAGTGTTTTCTTAGACATAGTAGTAAGACGATATACCATGGTTATCCAATCCTTATTAAATCCTGATTTTATCTTTAATTACGAGTTGTAAGTAGATAATGCCCACCGTTAATATCTTTTAACCCTTTTGGATTAGTAACACTGAAACACACTATAATTTGTTGTTGGAAATACTCTAATTAAGAATTATGGGACAGGAATGGTGTTAATGAAAGCTGTCCTTGCCCGCTCTTCAATGAAGACACACGAACGCCAATTAGACGCACTTTTTTCGATGAATATCTGAATTCATCTAGTAGTTTAATGGCTGTGTTGTATATAACCGATTCATTAGATAGAAAATTCTGAAAGCTTAAACTACGAGTATAAGTCTCGTATCCTTGCAGACGAATTTTAATAGACACTGTTCTTGTTAAAAGATCCTTCTTAAGCAGTTGTTTAACAAGTCTGGACACAATTTGTTTAACAGTTGTTATAATGATTTGCCAGTCATGTTGATCTTTGCCAAATGTTCTTTCAGAACCGATTGATTTTCGTTCTCCTCTTAAGTAACCGACTTCTCGATAATTCATTCCAAGTGCAATTCTTCTTAGATAGAGTCCATGTTCCCCTAGTAATAGAAAAACTTTCTCTCGGGGCATTCTTGCAATGTCCCCAATGGTCGATATTCCTTTCTTATGTAATATCTGTTCAGTTTTTTTCCCTATCCCTACAATTTTCCTAACAGGTAAATGATATATTTTTTTTTCAAGATCATTGTTATGAATGACTGCGATCCCACGTGGTTTTTTTAGATCAGATGCTATTTTAGCAATAGATTTTGTTTCAGCAATACCAATTGAAACAGGAAGTGATAATTCCTTGTGAATCTTTGTTTGAATATGCTCAGCTATTGACGTTGGAGTAGATCCATAAGCTTTCCATGTGTCTGTTACATCCAAATAGGCTTCATCTCCTCCAGCTTGTTGAAATTTATCCGAAAATTTTTGGAGGATTATCATAACTTTTTCAGTTTCTTCATGGTATTGAGGAAAGGCAATTTGTTTTCCTGAACAGATGTAAATTCCATGAGGACACTGTTTAAAT
>JAEOTY010000400.1 GCA_016839625.1 Candidatus Hodarchaeota archaeon | reverse complement strand
TGGATTCTTCGACAGATTTCACTGGAATATTAGATAATAATAAAGTTGCGAATAATAATATAATTAGATATATTTTAATAGCCTTAAAATTCATTTTTTTCATTTTTACTTATCCTCAATGTATTTATGTTAGAAAATTATTTTGAAATTACTTAGAAATGCTAACTTGGCCTTACTTAAACATGACCTTTCCTTTCACATAGAATTATCTATCTAGCTCAAGCAAGGCGAGGAAAAAAACGTCCTGTGATTTTCATATACTCCAAGTACTCTTCACCAAACTGTTCTATGAGAAGCTCTTCCTCAGCCCTGGCTATCCAAAAGAATGGAATGGCAATAGAAATGGCGAGTAAGATGAGTAATAGATTCGCTGTAATTAATGAAACGGAGATAGAAAACAGATTGAGGGTGGTGTACATGGGATGACGAACTCTACTGTAAGGCCCCTCTATTATTAGCTTGTGTTCCTTTTGGATCTCCAACTTCGCAGAATATTGTCTTCCCAACGAGCGATGAATCCACACAGTGAGAGCTATGCCGATTATCGCCATTCCTACTCCAAACCATCGAATCAACACTGGTAGAGATATCTGAAATAAAAGTATAGTCTGGGGGATGACAACCCATAACCCCATAGTCAGAAAATATCCCAGAATTGCGAGTATGAGGGCTATTATGGCCTTGGTTTTCTGAGTATACTCTTTCTCACTCTCTCTGCCAAGATTTTGGCCCCTGTAATAGATTCTCACTCCAGCAAAGACTGCATAGATGGAGATGAAAAGTATCCTGAACAAGAGGTCTTCATCCACGGATGCTCACCATTCAACTAATTTGCACTTTAGAATATAAAAACATACCCATGAAACCCCAACTTCTTCTTATATAAAAGATGTATATTAACTATCCATATTTCTTCAGAAAGAAACATTTAGGAATAGAATTTGCAATACTATACTAAATTGTAAGAAAGTTTTATTATTGATGATAAAATCCCCAAAAATCCGCAAAAGAGGGGATCTCTATGAAAAATTCGTTTCAAATTAAATTTGTTTTGGTGCTCAAATCCTTTTTCATTTTGTGTGTACTCTTCATTAGCACATCTCGAGGCGTAATCAATGAAGAGATTGAAATTAAAGACGAATGGGTGGATATTGGCTGTGCAGCTTTACCTGTCCCCTTATATATTCCTTCTTCCATTGCTCTCCGTCACGTCAATATTTCGGCGACTTTTACTGAAGACGGGAAAATAGCTCATATCAATTCATCATATATATTCGATAATAACGGGACTTCTAATGAGACTGCGTATATTATGTTCCCTTTTGGTTGTACACCTAATAATTTCGAAATATACTCTATCAATAAATCCGTTGATTATCTCTGGGTTTCGGATCAGAATATTAGTATACCAGCTCCGTATGATACGTATAAATTTAATGCCTACCAAGTCAATTTAACATTAACAGGTAATGAAACAAAAATAATTCAGATAGAATATGATCGAGCTCATTTAAGGGAAAGATTTACTCCTAATAGTTTTATTTGTACTTTCGGTTATATTCATGCCACGAGTCTGCTATGGAAACCTATTGTACGTCCATTTGAATTTGTCACAATGGATTTTTGGGTTCCCTCTCATAGTTTTGATACCACATCTAATGATTCACTTCCTCGTAGAATCATGGGTGATTATACAGTTTTTACCTATTTAAATACAGATCCTACGGATCTTCTCTGGTGTATGTTTGTCTGGATAAGTATCGATCTTGAGGAACTTTTGGATGAAGTCCCCTTTGGTTACTCGTTTATTATTGCAATATGCATCTTACCGTTTGTATTCAGGAAGAAAAGACCTAGAAAGAAATCTAAGAAAGAGGAACAAGTTTAACAATTACTGAGGAGTTCTGTTACGTAAACCTTTTTTTCAAGGAAATAACATATCTTTTTCTGACCTTGTTGAAGCAGAACCAGCGGTCTTATTAAGAACTACTCAAATGTATTGTTTCACAAAACGAATGATTAAGAGATATCGAATGTTGATTTTCATAAGGTTTTTTTATAAGACACTTTTTTTCAACTTAATATTATGGAATTTCAAGATTTTGTTTCTACAATCAATAAAAATAAAAAAAAGATTGTCAAATATAGTGTAATTATTATCTATGTTGTTTTTATCAGTCCTGTCACTCTTTTTGGAGGTTGGATAGTGTATAATGACATACGACCTCCCCCCACCTATACATATGATAGTACATTACAGTTAACACACTGGACTGTTGTTCCTGCTGGTAAGGATCCCGCTAAACAACATAATTCTAATACTGATTTGATTTTTCATAACGGAAGCTTTTGGTTAGTCCATGCTCAGACTAAATGGCATCTCGAAGACACGAATGGAGCTTTAGTAATATGGAAATCTACTGATGCTCAAATATGGGAAGAAATAACTAGAATAAGTATACCTGATACCGATGTCAGAGATCCAAAATTTGCTGCCATCAATGGGACGCTATTTCTCTACTTCCTCCCAAATTACAGATTCGATCCTGGTCCAAATACTACATATTTCACTTATAGTGATAATGGCTATCTTGATTTTCCTACCCCTCAGGAATTAAAAGTCAATATTACTCGTGATTACGGGAATGGGACTGTGGAACATACATTGGAAGGTGGTTGGAATCTTTGGAGACCGAAGACTAATGATAATACGACCTGGTATGTGCTAGCTTCTGGTAGGAAAGCAGGTGGAACAATATCGAGTCATGATGCAGATGTATCAAACACTATTACTGTCCTTCTGAAAACAACTGATGGATTTGCATGGTCGGAAGTATCAGAGGTGTACACTGATTGGGGTAATGGAGAAGCGTGCATAGAATTCCTCCCCGATGGGGAATTAATATCGACTCATCGAGTTGGATCCATGGGAAAATCAGGATATGCACTAGGGAATCCTGATGGTAGTACAATGATAGGGAGTTCTAGTAATTCATTTATGACTTGGCATTTCGTGCAAGATAAACAAACACGTTTGGATGGATCTACATTATTTTCCATAGATGGAAGAATTTTCGCAGTTGGTCGAAATCATCAAGGCCCTCGGTCTGATATGGGAAATCATATGGTAACTAAAAGGACGGCATTTTACGAAGTAAAAACCAATCAACTTGTTCATTTGTTTGATTTACCAAGTGATGGAGACACTGCCTATACTGGAGTTGTGATCAAGGATAGTTGGGTATATGCAAGTTATTACACCAATCCCATTAATAAAGACTTACCTTGGTTTGTTGGATTAGCGTTATTATCTGCTTCTGAAATTAGAATGGTTCGAGTGAGCACAACTGGATTATTTAGTTATGCAGATACAGTAGGAGGTAAATAGACATGACAAAAGAGAATTCTGTTATGAATGAACAGGATGTCAAAGTAAAATATCTAAAAATATTTTTAGAAGTAGGTTTGATGGTTGTCATCGGATTTCTAACGATTTATCCATTTATTTTATTCTTAACGAATTTTTTAAGATGATGGAGATGAAAGACCTGAAAAACGTAGGATTACATCATAAAAACCGAATTTGGAATCTTATTCGATGGATATATTGGACAATCATATTTCTAATCGCTGTTATTTCCCTACTCTTACTGTACACAGAATTTTTAGGGTTTGATATCTTTCTTTTCTATAAACCTTTCTTGAGGACTCTGAATTTCTTGTCTTTGAATTTTTCTGTCATTTTATTCGCGTATTTTAGCATTAGAAGTGTTATGCCAGTCACAAGAGAAGAAAAGACAGGGCCAAATGCTTGGGAAGAGTGTTATCGAGATCGCATAAAAATGAGTTATATGCTTGTGCTAATGATTATCAACATGTTTCTATGGATTTGGCTTCCAATCAAAGAATTAAATATACCAATCTTTCAAGATAATATGTTTGGTGTTCTTATAGCGATATTAATAGTCATCCCATGTTTGATTATACTCTATTTTGCATTGAAGCATGGAGGAACTGAACATATGAAACCCACGAAAGAAACAAAGCTCCATGAGGGGATTTATAATCATGTTCGTCATCCAGGGGTCTTAGGGGAAATGCCTCTTTATATTGCGATAGGCTTCTTTATTAATTCGCTATTCATAACCCTTTGGGCAACTACTTTCATTATAATCTATGTTCCATTATATATTTACTTCGAGGAAAAAGATTTACGTAAACGATTTGGCGAACCTTACCAAGTGTATAGAGATAGAGTAGGTGCATTAATCCCGAAGTTTTGGCGAAGAAAGGATTAAAGGAACCTTCGAATTTTTATTTTATTGACCAACACTAATTTCTTAATAAGAATTTAATTAACAAGATAGGAAGTTACAGTTCTTATGAGTGACTCTTCGATTCCTGATTGGAGTTGTGTCCCCTATAGTCGAAAAAAAGTCTATATGATTATAACTTTACCTTTAATGTTATTAATACTAATAATTTTTGGATATTTATTCTTTCTAAACCCCTTTTTTGGAATTATTTATATCTCATTTTGGTTTGGAGCAAATATTTTCCAATCTTACTGTTGTGAATATCAAGATTGCCCATATACTGATGGGTTTTGTCCAGCAGTGGCAGGAATTATACCAGCAAGTCGCATTGCAAATCTACCAATAATTAAGAATATGAAAAAATCAAAGACACGATTTGATTTATTTGCAACCTTTGGAAGCTTATGTTTGATAGGATTGATAGTCTTCCCAGTATTTTTTATTGTTGAACTAGGGATCCTTTATCCTTTGGGTTATATAGTCTTTATTGTGATCTACGCAATATTATTCTTGTGGAATGTGTGTCCTGTATGTGCTATTCGTGGCACATGTCCAGGGGGAAAAGCTTCAACTACTTTAAGGAATCTACTGAGAAAAAGCTAAATCTCCTCGCTCTTTCGGGATAATCTGGAGATTTGGGTTCTACATAGTTAAGTATAACTAAGTAGGTTTTATGAAGAATTTGAAAGTTTTTAAGTTGGTTTTTTATACTTTTTCGCCATTTCTAAGATGTGGTCAGTTCGCCAATCATGAAAATGAAAACCTTCACCACCAGTAATCGTATCCGTAGAAACAATAGCAGGAAATCTTTTTTTAAGCTCTTCTTCAACGTTTCTGATCGTTTTAATGTTAGGA
>JAEOTY010000399.1 GCA_016839625.1 Candidatus Hodarchaeota archaeon | reverse complement strand
GAAAAGTTGCCTCATTGGTAGAACAGATGGAGCGTGAAATTCAATCCCATATACAGGATTATTCCAAGCTTCCTAGTCAGTACGCTGAATTTTTCGAAGAACCTCTAAAGCTGATGGAAGAAAAAGCGGCAGAAATCAAAACTCACAAAGATGTTGTTCGTATAGTAAACGTTTTTGAGAGTTACAGTTTAGAAAGTTTACAAATGGCGAAAGATTCTTTAGCAAAACTACATCAGAATCTTTATAACTGGTTAAGAGTAAGTCTTCCAAGGATTAACGAGATAGCCCCGATTGATGATCTTGTATTTGACGCAGAGAAGAAGATAGCGGATTTTGATGCTGAAGAAATTTCTCATGAGCGGTTAGCTCATAAGCTACGACAACTGATTTTTTTGTATGATACTGAAATTGTAGCGATTTTACTGACGCAGGCCGTAAAAGAATCAAGAAAAGTTCTGAAAAATGTCAATGATTTGAAAGAAGTTGGGATCAATATCATCGAGCATGTTGGAGGGTATATTGAAAATTTCTCACAAATAATTGTTAAGAATCAAGAAGACGTCCAACTTCGGGAGATCACTGATGTATTCGTTGAAATTGATAATTTACAGACTGATACAAGAGCTTGTAATGAAATTAGATCAATGGGAACGCGCTACATTGCCGAAATTCAAGATGCCGTTGAATACTTATTTAATCATTATCAGATTGACCTACGCCAGGATGAACGCGTTAATTTTACTTATTTGAGTCAATTTCAGGAAACAGCTACAATAAATCACATTGGCCGCTTAACTCAAACCATCCTCGAGTTAGTCAATGTTCGGGTAACTGTGATTGAAATCATTAAAAAAATCGAAAAAGAGCAAAATTCTTCTATACAAAGCGAACTGGGGGCCTTAGAATATTACTCGAATATCCAAGAAGTGTTTAAAAAATATATGGATGTTGCTTCAAAGAAAATCTATCCTTTATCAGATTTATTGAATACAAGAGAAGAATTGTTAACCTCTCATGATCTCAGATATATATTAGATTTATTACCTCAAATAGATAAAAAGCGAAGTGAATGGAAAGAAGTTTCTATTCAATTAAATCGCTGGCATCATGCGATTCGTATGTTTCGGCCTCGATATAGCCCGACAGATGTTTTCGAGGAGATTTCACGTCAATACAAAGAAATTGCTAAGAAAATTAACGAAACTTATCCACGAAACGAAGTTATCCGTTCTTATTTATCATTAGCCATGAAGTTATTTATTGAAAAAAAATCAGGAATGACTCTGGATATTTAAACAACTTTTTATAAGCAAATAGATGAAAATAAAACAAAAGAGCGTGACAAAATGTCAATTGAAGGAGGACCCGAATCTGAAATCTTCGCTTCTAGGGAGATTAAAGTCCTCTTATTGAGAGAAAGACGAGTTTAATTTGCATTACTTTCTTACCGAATCAAAAACGCGGTTGAATATCACAATTTCTATTGAGATAGCAAAATAGCGAACATGTTGTCTAAATCTTAAATCATAAGAGCTCGGTCTCTTTTTTTAAAATTTCAATCCTCTCTATTGAGGAACTCTTCTTGTAACAAATGCCCTTGTGGGAAACCAGCTGTTATTATTGCTGACAATTTCAATCCTCTCTACTGAGGAACTCTTCTTGTAACTTGATCCAGGTATCATAGGTTATATCCTGAAGATGATATATTTGGTTATATGTTTGCATATAGTAAGAAAGATATCCCAACTGATTTAACTGATGAACAGAAAATTATTGTTAAAACACTTCCACAAGAACAGATAGTTAGACCATCAGTTTTTCTGGCATCATTGTTATCAGCTATACAACCCAAAGGTACCATTTCGATGGATGAGGCTTTTATACATCTAAAAGGAGATGAATCTCCTCTTCCATATACAACTGGGTTTTATAACGCAGATTTATCAGCAATCTTTGGTATAGACATAAATAGAATCGGTATATTTGATAATTATTTTGGTAAAGAGCTGAACACGAATTTAGCTGATAAAGCTTTAGAAGACGGTAAAATAATAAAATTAAATTCCCCAAAACCCAAATCCAATAGGGCTATTTATCAGAGAATAGATTTAGGCAATTATAGAAAACAATGTATCGAAAAACTCGTCAATGCTTTAGTTAGAATGAGAGGTGGGGCAAAGCTTTCACAATTTGGAGCTGATGTCAGTCCAAAAGCGATTGTTTGTGTTGGATTATCAATTAAGGCTCCAATTTTCAATAACTTATTCGACCCATATAGCAATCAACCAGGATTGAAAATTGAATTATTGAGAGAGATTATTCAAAATTATTCTGACAAGATTGAAACACCAGTCTTTATTGGATTAAGAAAAGATAATTTACATAATGAAAAAGAACTTAGAGAGTTAAAGGAGGTTAGTGGTATCAATTTACAAATATCAACCCCTCTGAAGTTACCCACATTACTTGGGGAGTATATATGAATGTTTTAAGAGTAGTAATAAAGAGTATGACCGCTTCTTTTAGGTATCCTACTGCAATTTCAGGGACCCAAATCACACTACCTGTTCCACCATACACTACAATACTTGGGTTAATCTCTTGTTGTAGTGGTAAATTGATCACATCTAGTGACACCCAAATAGGTTTTGAATTTTCCTTTATGGGAAAAAGTAAAGATTTAGAGAGGTTTCATAGATGGGATTATAATGTCACAAATCCAGGAAAACCAAGACTTAATCCTGATGGTCCTGCAGTTCGAAATCGAGAATTTCTGTTGAATCCAAAATTAATTCTTTATCTTACAAATACAGACTTAAAAGATAGCTTTCTCTATCCAAAAGGAATACCAACACTTGGACGTAGTCAAGATATAGCTTGGATTGAAAGTATTGAAGAGATTGAATTAAAATCAGTTAGAGATGGGTTGATTGGAGGAACTCTAATTCCAGTACTCTTATTAAAAAATAATCTAATAAATGGGTTAATGTTAAGACTTCCAGAAGAAATGAGTTATGATGAAAGAAACCTGATGAGATCGCCAAAACCTTATACACATCATTGAGGATATTAATCAAGGAAGTGAACAAGGGCAGCAAGAAGAAGAATACCTTGATTTTTAGAGGAAGCTAGTAAAGAACTCTCTGCAGTTACAACAATTTAAGCGAAGCCTCTGATTTAAATCATAACACCCTTTAAGTCATCCATTGAAAAAGGCTTTCTCGAAATTCTGAAATAAGTGACTCATCTATTTTGACTAGTACAACATCTTTGGACTTTGCCCAAGGAGTTAGAATTTGAAGAACTGATTCTCGTGAAGAATAAATGACACTTGGGGTGCGGTGTCCAGAGTGAGAAACCTTTTTAATGCATTTCTTGATTAATTTTACAATATTCTCAGACTTTCCAGTCAGGGTTTCAAGAATAATGCCTGATTGTGCGTCCATTATAAGAACTATCTTAAAATAATAAGGGATTATATCATTTTTATCCTTGATAGCTGAAGGAATGTAGAATTCTTCGATTATCCAACCTGCTTGAAGTTGTTCATATGATTCTAAGGCAAGATTATTAGGAAATGTATTTTCTAGTGTCCTAGTAAAATGAAATCCTGTTAAATCGAACCAATTATATTGTGTTGGATTATTTCGTCCTATATTTGAAATATCAGGTATCCGATTTGGCTGACTTCGCATTTCTTTAATTATTTCTGGGTTATTTTCAAGAAATGCTATAAATATAAGTGTTGTTTCTAGAACCCGCTTCATTATTTCCAGTTCTTGTTTGTTTAAATACCATAATGCTGTTCCAGGGAGTTTTTTTCGAAAAAGTAAATAATTCCCTGATCCCCTAAATTTTAAGTTTAATATTGAGAATAATTCTCGTTCCTGAGGTCTGGTATCCCTACGATCGCCAAATTTAAGTAATAAGTACTGTTGATCTAACGCAATGTCACAAGCTTCAACTGATTTGATAGTACATTCAGAATACTCTAAATTAAAATAACTTTTCATTCCTACTTCATCGTAATAAAAGGCTATGCCAATAAATTCCCCTAAAAACCCCATAATGGACATTAACCCGAAGTAGCCAGTCTTTTGATCTCTATAATACATAATATCAGAATCATATAACCATTTCCAACACTTACTTTCTTTAAACTGGATAGCAAGTTTATAGACTTCAGTCCAAAGCGGATCCGCAATGTTATAGATAGGAGAAGACATTGTCCTTGTTTTTCGCTTTTTACTCGCAGTCCTTTTACTGTTTTTAGCCATTTTTAGCCCTAAAAAAGCTGGTTTCATCCGATTCAAACTTAGGATCTATATTACTTCCTTGTGATGATACCGTTTAAATTCTAGCATGGTTTTTACATCAAGAAGTCACGAGAAGCTGCTGTAGGTGAGAACGGCGAGAAGGGCTAGAAAAACATTTTTGAGAACGGACTACGTCATAATGATATTGATAATAGATGAGAAGGCGG
>JAEOTY010000398.1 GCA_016839625.1 Candidatus Hodarchaeota archaeon | reverse complement strand
TATATAAACAGGCAGCTGCAATGGACATTGGGTTTTTTCCGACAGTAATTCCAAATTCCCTTGTTTCTTTAACGATTTTAACTGCTGTCATACGGGTAGGCATAGAAAGAGATAATTCTTCACCAAGACGATGAATCAGGGCCTCATGTCTTCCTGAATCAGGTTTTGTTTGAAGATGTCTAACTATCGTCCTAACACAACGTCCAAGCTCTTTAGAGGATACATTCGCATTAGTAGCAACATCTTTCAAAGTGAGAGGGATCTTAGTTTTCCGACACGCCAAATATAGGCTTGCAGCAATCATACCATCAATTGATCGTCCTCGAATTAGGTTCTTTTTTAAACATTGACGATAATATGAACTGGCCATTTGTGCAGTGCGGTCTGGTAATTCCATTTGACTTCTAAGCCTTTTAAGCTCACGTAAAGCAATTCGTAGATTGCGGATCTCGCTTTCGTGAGCGTGGTTATCTACATTAGTCAAACGGTTGAACACTAGTCTTTTTGTAGAAGATAACTTTCTTCCTTTGCCATCCTTTCTGGACTTACTAATTTGAGTTTTGATACCAAAATCGGGCTGCATTAAGGATAGAGGGGAACCTCCTCGTGAGCGATCTTGTTCTTCCTGATGATCATAAGCTCTCCATTCAGGACCTTGATCAAACATCAAGGAATCAACTACCACCCCACAACATGCACAGATCCATTGGCCAGATCTTGGATCAGAAACGATATTATCTACTGCCCCACATTCTGGACACTTTCTGTGACGTCCTGCATCATGTCTATTTACCATACCAATCGTGACTACTCCCAATAAAGACTATTAATGTCTATCTAGATAAAACTTCCGTAATCTTTGTTGCTTGTTTAGTGATAGAAGAGTGAGGTATATTCGCTTTAATCGGTGACCGTTACTTTATTATGGATTTTTGATTGACTCACTCTTTTAAAGCAAGAGTTTTCACTGATGTTCGAATTTGAATATCCTAGCTAAAATATCCGAAATAAGGACGTATTGACTAGGGGATTCTTTGGTATATTCTGAGGTTTTCACAATTTATAATTGATTACGAAAATATTCTTCAATAAAATTTTAACATAATTTGACTTTAAATTATTCCGATATCAAACCTCTCTTCTTATAATGCTCAATAAATAATTCCCCAGCTCTGTAGGAACTCCGAACAAGAGGTCCCGACGCCACATATAAGAAATCCATCCCGAGGGCAACTTTTTCCCAATATTTAAACTTTTGGGGTTCGATATACTCAACTACATCTAAATGCTTTCGTGAGGGTTGAAGATACTGCCCTAATGTTACTATATCCACTTCCACCCGTCTTAGTTCATGAAGCGCAGCCAAAACCTCTTCATCAGTTTCACCAAGTCCCAACATGATTGAAGACTTTGTCAACATGTCTGGTTTAAGTTTCTTGATGTTTTTGAGAACATTAATTGATCGCTTAAAACTACTTCTCTTGTCTCGAACCATAGGTGTAAGCTTCTCTGTTGTTTCAATATTATGACCAATTATAATGGGTTTACTTTCAATAAGTTTCTCAAGTGCGTCAATACTCTCTTGAAAATCAGGAATAAGCACCTCAACCAAGACCTCAGGATTGTATTGTCTTACTTTCTTTATACAGCTACTTAAATGCTCTGCTCCCCCGTCAGTCAGGTCATCTCGAGTTACAGAAGTTAGAACCACATATTTTAATCCGAGTTCTTGAACTGCTTGAGCTAATTTCTCTGGTTCTGTTGGATCTAAATATTTATGAGGATTTCGTGTCTGTACATCGCAGAATTTACACCTTCGTGTACAAAACGACCCCATTAGTAAGAATGTTGCGGTGCCAGACTCCCAACATTCGGTTTGATTAGGACATGACGCTTCTTCACATACAGTATGAAGGCTTTGCTTTTTGAGTAGTTTTCGTATTTTTCCATATCCCTTCTTTGTTGGAAGTTTCGCTCTGATCCATTTTGGCTTTTTATTCACTCTAAAAACACCCATAGTTTGATATCATGGTAATTCTGTTATAGAATCGTAAAAGGATACAAAATTAAATAAGTTCAGATTATGTAAAGGAGGCATTTTATATGTCAATATTTTTGGCTGATAGTGATTAACTCTCCTATTTAGTGACTCAATTTCGGGTGATTACTTCTTTGATTTTCCAAAATGTTATACAGAACATTTTAAATGAGGTTCCAATAGAACGACTCCTTGCAGGAGGGATTAGCATTCTCTTAACAGTAGTTTTCTTACTAGAATTGAGGAAATACCTGAAATACCATGCTTTTCCTGATGTTATGGAACTATCAGGAATAGGTGTTATGGTGACTGGACTTTTTGCCATTCTAGGTGATATTCTACTCGCAGGATTAGCAGGAATCCTTGCACTAATGATAATAGGAGCATTTGAAGTTCGAGAAAATCCCATTTGGTTTCGAATGATGATAACATTTACGATTAGTTATGGGTTTTTTTTCATAATGGTGGCCATAGGATTTGTTACAACGCAAGCTTTTCCTTCCATGGGAATTTTTATCAAGGATTTTTTGATTTCTATCGGTTTTAGTTCCAATATAATAATTCAACAATTCTTTGTAGGAATTGGTTATAACTTAGTCTTATGGATTATGATCTTAACAGCATTCTTAGTATTCGGGAAGAAATTCATTATTGTAACACGGTTCATTAGTCCCCAAATGGTGTATCTTGTACTCTACTTGGTTGCTTTATTGGTAATTCTACAGCTGGATCTTCCTGAAATTACGAAGTATTTTGCCATCTTTGTAACTAATATTTTTATCTACTTAGTTTCAGGGCCATTGTTAACATTGTTATTTGGAATTAAACCTCTAGAAGATGAACGAGTAGCAAAAATTGTTAGCGATGTACAAACAAAAATTCCAACACCTATTCGAAAAATTGGTATTGTGAATGCACCAATTTTAAACGCGTTCGCATTTGGTCCATGGTTTGATCAAAGAATTGCTTTTATCGCTTCAGACCTAGATCAATTTACAGATTCTGAGATTCGGGGTATAACTGCTCATGAATTGGCGCATGTTAAAAGAAAACACACTCTTTGGTTGTTAGGTCTCACCGCGGTCGAACTTGCAATTAAGGCTGTGATTGATGCCCCATCTACTTATTGGGAATATGTTTTAGGAACGAACCAGACCTGGGATTTTCTAAGTTTTTGGATTTTTAATATTATTTTATTTGCAGTTTTACTCACTTTCGTGAAGATGCTGGAAGGGCAAGCGGATAAAATAACGCGGGAAAAAGGATTTGGAATTGATTTAGCAGAGTCATTATATCGATTGGAAAGTTTTTATTATGGTATTGCAGGAGAGATTGGGTTCAATGCTCAATTAATGACTGGCAAAACACGATCCAAAGATGAGAATATTCGTTTTATGGGAGATCAAGCCTATTATCTCTACCGTAATCTTGCACCAAGTCGCATGACTTGTTTTATGAATTTAATTGCTTCACATCCTCTTACTACAATTCGATTAGCAATGCAATTGGACCATTCCATCGGGGCTATTAAAGCAGGATTTATGATCTGGTTATTATTAATACCGGGTTTAAGAAAACGTACAATACGTAAACTTCAGAAAAATCACAAAAAAATGGCCGAATTGTTATCGCAAAAGTATTTACTTGATTTCGGTTCAATAGACGAATTTATTGATATTACATTTGAAGAAAACTGGACAAAATACTATATTGGGCGTCATGTTCTTGCTAAACCCTGGTTATCTGAAGGGAGTGCTTACTGGGGTAGAATAGTAGCCCTCCATAGAACAGAAAATATTGTTTCTCCAATTGAATTGGAAATGGAAACATCTAATGGTTCAAGGGTCATGTTATTAAAAAGTGACTACAGCTTTGTAATGGCAGATCCACAGCACAAATACTTTACAAAGAAGGGGAGATTAGTTACTTTAGATCACGTTCAAATCGATGTAGGAAAATTTAAAAAATTTCACTTTACTCAGAATGGAAACAAGATTTCATCTCGTTCCATCGGATTAGATATATATGAATTTCAAAATCAAAATTATTGGCTAGTGTATAAAGATGGGATTATTCAATCATGGAATCTAAAAGAAGTCCAGATCAAGGAGAACTTCAAGAATTCTGTGTTTATCTTTGTAGATGAGACTCAAAATCAACTCCAGTATTTAGGACAAGAGTTGGTTATCTCTTCTCCTCCTTTATTGCAAATGATCTATGCAAAAAACTGGCATAAAGAACAGAATTTTTTCAGGCTCTTACAAAGGTTAGAAGAACCATTTATACTCTATGATAAAGAAGATATTGATATCGGAGCTCCATGTAAGGTTAAATCCCTTTCAAATGATGAAATAACCTTTTCAGAAGGGAGAACTACAAGACTACTTTCCCCCAAAAAGATTGACGCGGTTATTCTGGATTATCCGTTCTTTCTTGTTAATTTTCGCAAAGAAATGGGTTTTGGTAACATATTTGCATTGAGATTATTCAATAGAGGAGTGAAAATAAAGTATATGGGACTTAATATCTATTGAATCGTTGTCCTTTGAGTATGAGAATTATTAAGGTTTAATCCTGAATCTCAAGCACTGCTTTTTCTATCTCTGCTGCTCGTTCACGTCGTTCACTTAATGATTCAGAGAGCTGAGATATTTCCTTATTTTTCAGCGCAATTTCATCCTCTTTTTCAATTAGTTCATCCTTTAATGCTTGTAATTCCTTTTCATGTTTTTTTAGACCAGCATTTATTGTTTTGAACTCAGATGATGCCTCGTCGTTCTCTTTTGCAGCTAATATGTCATGCCATTCCTTTTTCCGTAAATCCATTATTCCCTGCTTTATGTTTTCTAATTCTCTATTTAGGTTATTAATATTCTTCTGTTTTAAATGGAGATTAGATTCTCCAACTCTAACAAGTTCCTCAAGGAGCTCAACAATTTCTGGACTACCAGCTTCTTCCCCAAGAAATCTTTGAACTGGATTTTTTTCATAAGCTAAGGCTGTATTTACTAAGCCAAATTCTCCCGAAAACGTACCGCGTTGGACTTCACGAGTGTATTTCTTGAAAATCTTCTTAAAAGAATTTAGGTGTCTTCCAATTTCGATTTCAAGCTCAGTCATCCTGATTCCTCGTTTTCGAGATTCTTGAATCAAAGGGTTCTCTAGGAGAAGAGTATATTCTTTTTCTGTGCTTTTATTGGAAGTCCCTAATACCTCATATTCATTCTGTAATGCATTTAATTCTTCTTTTGTTGTATCAATTTGTTTTAGGATGTCTTTAACGTCGGTACTCAAACCTATTAGATCCTCTAAAGCTTTGACAACAATATATTCCTCTTTTTGAAGATCTCGTATTTTATTCAAATCAGATCCCAATTTACTGAGAGGAACATATATTATCCTCTTTTTAATCATGAAATCCAGCCCCATTATCGAATCCGCAACATTCTTCTCACGAGCTACTTCATTAATTAATCGTGAGAGCACTCTGATGAATTGGTTTAACTCACTCGAGGTCATTTTGTGTGACGCGTCAGGAACTTTAAAATCAGAAAAATGTCCATCAACGGAATGAGCGAAAGCATTTATCGCTTTTAAAGAGCGAAAATAAATTTTACCCTTTTTTGTTATCTTTTGAACTCCTTCCTCTGTGAGTTGAGGATCGGTTTCCTCAATGAGCTTCTTACAACCCTCTTTTATTTTTTCAGTATGTTTAGCTATTGATTGGAGTAGTTTTTTGTTTTTATCGTAAGCTATGTTGATGGTTTTCCTTTTTTGAGTGTTTATTGCTTCAATATGGCCTTCAATCTCATCCTCAGTCATTAAACCACCTATTTTTTCGCAAAATAAACTGATGAAAGAAAAAGTTCCTCCAATCGTGTTACCATCATTTCTAAATGTGGTTTAGAATCATTTTCTCTTTTGAATCCAATTATGATATGATTCACCTCTCCTTTCTCTGAAATAGACTGCAATCCATCAGAAGTTGGTGAAATTGATTCCCATATTTGAGGAAGGACGGCACAAATTTGCTCAAACTCGCTAATTTCCATTTCAACTATAGATTCTTCAATTCTCTTCAATCCAGTCAATGGAAAGCCACTATCATCACTTACAAATGAAGCTATTACTTGATTCTTATCTCCTCCTCCAGCCATTTGTTTCGATAAAATTGCTCTAAGAGATAACCGCATCTGTTCCTCTAAATTTTGTCCCATTTTTCGTTTCATCAACCTAATTATTAACGTTTTGTCATAAAAAAGATCAAATCTCAAATATTAATTCTTTTTGAACTATGGACCGAAATTTTCGACTAGTTCGAAAGGATAATATTTTCAAAGAAAGTCAAAGGGAGATGGCTAAGTTTCGTTAGTTACGTTGCTTCAAGGTTTTAATCGCTGTGAAAGAGCTGTCAGATACTAATCAATGAGGATGATCGATGTTACCAGTTAATATACCCACAAATATAGTATTTCGTTCTGGTAAAACAATATTTATTCTTATTCTAGTTATCATCACGCTATTAACCGTTTCTCTCGTAAGCCCAACTTTAAACACTCAAGAAATGAAGACATCAAGGATTTCCTCCGATCCCATGTTGAATGATTTGAAATCGAAGCTTGCTGAAAATGAAGGGGATGTAGAAAATAACAGCTTTGATATCGAAAGTCTTTTCACTTATATTGCATCACTCTATGAAGATGAAGGGATTTTCTTAGAAGCAGCTGGAGGATATCCCACTTCTATTGCTACATATGAAGCGCTCTCCATTTTAAGATTCTTTGGATTAGATTACTATCAATTCGGTTCTAATTGGCAATCAACAGAGGTCACCATTGCAGACAAGCTATTGGATCTTAGTGATGAATCTGGTTCAGGAGGATATGCTCTAACACCCGAAATTAGTTCCCCTACATTGGATGGAACATTTGGTGTGACGACTTCACTCTGGATTATGAATGAATTACCATTAAAACTGAAACCAATCACAGGGAGTCTCATAGACTTCCTTTACAACACAACCTTTGATAAAACAAAACGCGGTTTTCATGAGGTTGATAAAGATCTCTCAATTAAAGCGACATTTCAAGCATTAACAATTCTAGACTTGATTTATCAGCTTGCAATTAGACCAGAACCAGAATTACAAGATAAAGTTCTCTCTGGATGGATCCAAGATTTTTTCATAAACTACTCAACCAATCTCTCTAACTTTCTAAATAGTTCATGGATTGACTCCTATTTTTATTCGTATACTCCCTATCGCACAAAGATTGAGGATACCTGGTATGCTCTTCGAGCAATCGAAATATTAGATCGATTTACGAAGCTTTTCGGAATATCTTTGCCTACAAATCTCACTAATTATCGAAATCCAGTTATAAATTGGTTGAAGTCATTAAAGAAGACGATTGGACCAACAAAAGGAGGATTTGGGACATCTGAATATGCAAATGTTTCTGAGACTGGAATGAGCTTAGCAATTCTACACCTTCTCAATGCAACTATTGAAATCAATCACACAGACACGATTTCCTTTATTTATGCGTCTCAATTCATCAAAAGAGAAAACCGAACTTATCATGCTTTAGAAAGAGTTAATTTGGGAGGATTTGGACCAAACAATCGAACATATCGCAATAGTGAGTCAAATAATCGAATAAATATTCATGATACATATTTTGCAGCATTAACACTTCTTCTAACAGGGGATATTTTTAATGCCATTGAACTCTCTTTAGTGACATCTCACTATAAAGACTCCCCTAACATAAACAAGACAAACTTGATTATTCAAGGCCAAACTGGGACTATAGAACAGCATTTTACAATCTTTAATTACAAATCTCACGGATCTCTTGAGTTATTAACTGTTATTGATGAATGGAATCTTACTCATCCTGCCTATACTGAGAGTAACGCGGCGTTTTATGGAAAATCAGATGCTCTATATGAGGTGAACTTGCGTGAGGATTCTGGCGCCAATTTTAATTGGACACTAGGAATCCACAATATTTCCAACATGATTTCAATCCGAAATTTACCAGTCATTCGATCACCAACCCATTATTCTAATTCCACCATATTTGTTGGTTATGCAAACGCAGTCAACTTTGATCCAAGCGTCATCAGACCTGGTGATAACATTAATGTCACGATTCTTTACCAAAATCATTCTGTTCTCACAGATTCAACGCAAAATATAACTTATGGTAGTGTAAGTGCAGATTTAGAGTCACCAAATGGACAAAAAGTGAAATGGTTTGAGCCCAAGCCAATTAATACGACTATTGGAGGGATAGAACATGTTTGGAACGTTGATGATCAAGCAATGCTTGGTACATGGGAACTTACACTCACTTTCAATCAGTCTAATTTCGAGCTTGTATCTACAACTTTAATTGAAGTTACAGACACAGTGTTTTACTATAACATATCCAAGTTACCCCAATACTTCCCTGGAAATAGTATGGATCTCAACATTTCTTTAAAATATACCAACGGTAATTTTACTACTAATGCAAATGCATCTGTGGTGTTTTCTAGCAACAAAACTCAGAGAGATATTTTTAGCCTCACATTAGAGCATTTAGATGGCAATATCTATACATCAAGAGGTAGCAATTGTCCAACTCGTTATTTATTTGGATTCTATAATGTTTCTATCCGATTAACATGGAATTCCTCATCTGGACTACAGATTGATTCCATTTTTAATGATAGTCTTCCAGTTATCAATATTGAAGGGATCCCAACAATCTCGGAGGCATTTCTTAAAACAGACTACCGGAAAGAATTTACCCTAGAAGACAATAATCTTCTTTATTATGGTGAAAACATAAATTTATCATTGAAAATAGGATTTAAAGCCAATTCTAGTTATAATACCATAGATAATGAGACAGTCGTTGTAATTGGGGGATTGGTCAATTCCACAGATCCTTCATCCTTTATTCAACTATTTCAATCAACACAACATAATAGTACTCATTATCTGAGTGGTTTAATTAATACCAATCTTCCTAAAGGAATCTTTGGAACTAGATTCCAAATACAATCAGAATGGAATGATTCCTTTGAATACCTTCGAATTCCAGATGATAACACAAAGCATGCAGAGTACAACCTCTCCCTCATGGGAACCTTTGAGATCTCGGATGTCCATTATATGACTACGGAGATATCGGAAGGACTCTACCATTATGCCCTTGACACTTCTTCAGTTCTTTCTATTTCATTTAGCGTAATAAATTCTGATCTTAACAATATTTCAGTGCCAAATCTTAATCTTTATGGAACTCTAGACATTAAGGATAAGGTTGGAACTCTGAATCAATCACTACCCAGTATTACATCAGCATTAGATCAAAATGGAACGTCGATCTATCTTTTAACGTTTCCAATTTCAAGTTTAACTCCGAATAAATACCAGATCCAGATTAATGCTTGGACAGCTATAAGTAACCATCTAAATATTGGGCAATTATCTCCAGGATTTAAAATATCAAAAACATTTCCTGGGAAGCCTATAATTCAATTACATGAAGCTATTTTACTCGTAACAGGAATAATTTTCATTATTCTGGTTTATTTAAATTTAAGGAAGTATCGGTGACTAATTGTCTCCCCATATCTGCTGTCCATTCTTCAAAAAAGTTAATAATGTCTTGTAACTGGCTTTTTGAAAGTTCTGGAAAGTGTATTCCCAACAGTACTACTGTATAAAAGCGTGTAATTTTAGCAATAATTCGTGCGATTCTTCCAGCAAGCTCACCGTCTCGGTGATGAGGGAGTGAGAGGCAATGATAATTTGCTGATTCCTCTCCATTATTACGAATATATGGAACTCCAATTCCTATCCCCCCTAAATGATCATTGGGGCCAGTTATATCGATTATCAACCCTGTTTTCTTGAAGAATACTGTAGCAATTAATTGATGAGATAAATAACTTGTTTTGTAACTTGTTAGCTCTTTCAAATATTATCCCCTTAAAAAAAGGAAGAAAGAAATTTCTTTTTTCTAACTCTCTTCACTAGTTTCAGGTTTAGGTTCTGTTGTTGATTCATTCTTATCTCCTTCCTCACGCTGACGACGCTCTTCATCCTCACGCTGACGACGCTCTTCTTCCTCACGCTGACGACGCTCTTCATCCTCACGCTGACGCTGGTCAATTTGATCTCGTAATCTAGAAATTTCTGTATCTAAGCCCTTACTTTTCTCTTCAGCATTCTGGATGCTTTCTAGTAATGAATTTTTTTCTCCTTCTAGCTTATCTTTAGAGTTTTTCAATGAGTTAAGTTCTTCAATTAAATCTGACAACTCCTTATCTAAAGATTGCTTTTTCTCCTCAGAAGACACTTTTGAAAACTCTAAATCAGAAATTTGATTATTAATAGTATCTAAGCGGGTTTTAAGTTCTTCAGTACGGGTTTCAAACTCTGATTCCTTTTTTCTTAATTCTTCCCGATGTTTTTCCAGCTCATTCTTAAGCTCATCAACAGTTTTTCCTTTAAATTCTGGAGAATCCTCCACTAATTGTTCAACGCCTGGGGGTGAACAAACTGGACAGGGAGGACGGATAAAATAAGACCCACAACGGGAACATTTTGGCATTTTCATATCGCTCCTAATTCTTCTTTAAGCTTGGTAACTTCAGCTTCTTTTGTCGATAAATTCTCTTTGATTTTTGAAAACTCAGATTTTTGTTTTTCTATCTCCTGTCCGATATTTTCTTTTTCCTGAATCAATTTTTGTTTTTCTTCTTGTTTGTTTTTTAAGTTAACTTCTATCTCCGAAACCTGAGAATTTAATTCATCCAATTCCTTCTTTAAGTTTCCTTCGATCTCTTCTTGTGCTTCCACTTTTTCAGTTAGCTTTTGAATTTCAAGATCATTATCTTCTTGAAGCTTGTTAATTCGGGTTTCTATGTCTTCAATGGATTCAATCAATTCCAATGGATCAATTATTCGGATAGCTTTAGCTTCTTCTTTCTCTATAGTTGTTACGGGTGATAGAGGCGAATCATCTGGAGTACAAAAAGGGCATGATTTCTCACTAAAATATGCTCCACATTTTTGACAAGTAGCCATGTTAATTCATCTTCCGATTTTGAGTTTTTTGAATTATTGACATCTATTTTCTTTTCTTTTAACAATTTGCTTTATTACTTGCTTCATAAAAAAAGGTTTTTCATTGCCTTAGTATCCAGTCTTAATAGAAAAAAAAAAGTCGCTGGTTCTTATGCTTTCCTTTCGGACTGTGTATACAACATTATTCCTCCCAATCAAACAAGATAACACACTACAGATTCTTTGTTTTTCAAAGGGTATGTTAACCCAGAGAAAACCCACAATTCGAGGAAAAATTGATTATTACTTTAAACAGGAACTAATGTGGCGTCCTAGACAGATATTTTGGGAAGAGCATGGGAAATGGAAACCTTATCCTCCCAAAAATACGATTCAAGAAGTTTTATCTAAATCAAAACATATTTTGTTAAGTCAAAACCTTTCTTCCAAAGAAAAGAAAGGTATAGAACGTTTTTGTAAAGATTTCAGCATTACTACTACTCTGAAAGAAAGTAAACTGTGCCCATTCTGTGTATTACTTGACAGAGTGACCCTCCTTCCATCAACAAACAATTATTTTGTTTATGGACGAGAGGTATGTAAAGGGTGTGCGATTCAGGAACTGGAAAAAGAACTTAAGGCTAAAAAGATAGATATACTCACAAGTCCAGGATTTAAGAAGTATGCTTTATCTCTCTTAAGCAGATTACATGATATTCAAAGAGTTTCAGTTGTTTTTACAGGTGATCAAGTATCGATTGGTGATCTTACACTTATTCACAAAGTTGAGAAAATACCCACGGTGGAGCTAGAACCTTTTGTTAAAAATATTGCAGAATTTGATCTTCCAGGCTTTCTTGTAAAGGCGTTAAACATACGAGAAATTGATAAGTTTCTACCAATTCAAGCTCAAGCACTTCAAAAAGGATTGCTAAATAATAGGAATCAGCTAATTGTAGCGAATACGAGCGCTGGAAAGACACTTATTGGTGAGATTGCTGGAATCCACCATATTGAGAGAAATAAGAAGAAAATGATTTTTACTGTCCCCTTAGTTGCTTTAGCAAATACTAAATTTGAAGATTTAAAGAAATTTTACGGAGGAAAGATCAAAGTTGGGTTACGAACGGGCCGTTCACGAATTTTCAACTCCCTTAAAGAAAAAAAGGCGTTTTATCGGGATCGATACTCTCTCCAGGATTCTGATATCATTGTAGCAACCTATGAAGGATTAGATCTTCTAATCCGTGCTGGCCAAATCGATTTCGATAGTATAGGTTGTATTGTTGTAGATGAAGTCCAAACTTTAGCAGATCCTGAGCGTGGTCCTACACTCGATTGTATGTTAGCTAAGATTAGGATCTATGCACGAAACGCCCAAGTGATAGCACTTTCGGCTACCGTTGGAAATCCAACTCAATTTGCAGAGGAGCTCTCCTTAGATTTGATCACTTTTGATCAAAGACCGATTCCTTTGGAACAACACATGCTTATTTCAAGGAGTAAACATGACAAAATGCGTCAGATCTCTAAACTAGTACAGGAAGAATACCAAATAACTTCTAGTGCTGGTTTCCGAGGTCAATCTATTATTTTTACCAACTCACGAAGAAAAACCGCTGAAATTGCAGAGTACCTGCGTTACTCTGGCTCTTTAAATGCCCGGGCCTACCATTCGGGTCTTTCTTATAATTTAAGAAGAAGGATAGAATCAGATTTTATTGAAGGAAAATGTCCAGTTGTTGTAAGCACATATGCCCTAGGAGCTGGTGTTGATTTCCCGGCCTCACAAGTAATTTTTGAATCTTTGATGATGGGTAATATCGTCCTTGATCAAAATAGTTTCACCCAAATGGGAGGTAGAGCTGGAAGACTAGGAAAACATGATCGTGGTAGGGTCATTCTGTTATGTCTAGGAGAATCTATTTCTGCTTTAGATAATAGATCAGAAGTCGAAATTGCTTTTGAACTTCTTAATGCTAAACTTATACCTATAGAACCGAATTATGATGAGGACTCATGTGGAGAGCAAATCATTTCAATATGTTCTTCAAAAGAGTATATATCCCCAAGAAAGGCTAAAGAAATCTATCAAAGAATGATTGGAACTTCCAATTATGATTTCAAACAGGTAACAAACCAGTTAATTCATCATTCTCTAATAAGAATCTTTAAAAAAGCTAATCAACGGTTTTTGAAACTTACAACGCTGGGGCGAGCAGCAACAATGTCATTTTTCTCCCCTTCTAAGATTTTATCGATTTCTTCACTTCTTCGTCAAAAGAAACACTTCTTATCAATCGCTCTCGAAAAGAATCCTCCCCAAAACATCTATCTGTCTAAAAAACTTCATGGATATCTTGAGAAGACTTATCATATGAGATTTTCTACCCGATTAATCAATAGTCCTGTTCTTGATGTAATGAACGCCTCGTTAGCGGGAAAAGAGGCAACAGAATTAAACAAATGGTGTTTAAATGTTTTTGCGAAGTGGACGCAAAACTTTTTTAACTGTACTTGTCCAGAAAACCCTTTCTGTGATTGTGCTGGACAACAGATCGGACGATTCTTAGTAAATGAACGCTTAAGTCGAAAAAATGTCAATCAAATATCTGCAAGCTTATCTCAATTTGAGCTCCAAATTTATCCTGGGGACGTTTTAACATTCTTGAACGGATTAATTCATGAACTTGAAGGTATTCAACGTATTTTACTAGCCATAGACAAACCAAAATCAGGAAAATTAATATCTATGTTGATTGATAAGATCGAAATTCCCCCCTAAGTCAAACACTGAGTCTAGGTTTCTTCATCTTCCTTAATAGTAGTTTTTCTATAATATTTAATAAAGAAACCTAATCCAGTAAATGCTGTAAGAAATCCGACAATATAAAACACTGCATACATTATATCACTCATTGTTCCACCTAATCCAGCGATAGATAACCCTATTACAATTAGAATTATTCCGTTTAAGCGGTCACCCATGTTTCTTTTGCCTCATTTTTTTTGGTTTAACTCGATTTAATAAATATAATTTCACAGCTATTTCTTACTTTTTTCCAACAGGTTTTGAATTTCAATATTAACAAGCTCTTTTGCATATTCTCGATAGTATTGCATTCGCTTATTTGTATAAGCCTCCGCTCTAATAGAAATTACAGGCTCAGTGCCACTTTCCCTGATTAATATCCATCCATCCTCAAATTCTGCTCTAATCCCATCAATAGTAATAGATCTCTCCGCATCCTTCTTCAATTGATCTATGAGATTTGAAACCACTATAGCTTTAATTTTCTCTGGGCAGGATATTCGAATTTCTTCTGAAGTGGGATATTTAGGTAGACTTTGAATTACTTCAGAGAATGGTTGTTCTTGAGCTGATAATATTTCCAACATTCTCAAAGCAGAATAGATTGCATCATCAAATCCATAATAGTCTGCGCCAAAATAATAATGGCCGCTCAGTTCGCCTGCAAAAATCGCTTCACTCTTCAGGAGGGTTTTATGAATCCAAGAATGTCCTACTCGTGTGAATTTCACCTTTGCACCTAACTCTGACAGATATTCAAAAGTGGCTTTAGAGGTTTTAACATCAATCATAATTTCACTCTTTGGGTATTTTTGTAATAGATGTTTACCAAATAGCATAATTACTTGATCAGGACGTATAATTTCTCCTTGATCGTCTACAAAGCCAACTCTGTCACCATCAGCATCGAAGCCAATCCCAATATCAAGTTTATACTGATTGACAGCCTTTTGTATGAATTTTAAGCACGAAGATTTTGCAGGGTCAGGAATCATAACAGGAAAATTACCATCTGGTTCACTATGAAACGCGTGAACTTTCATTTTTTTTGACTCCAATAGGTCAATAATTGGATAACAAGTGCCATTTCCTATTTCTACAGTCAAATTAAACGATTTTTTTGGATAGAAATGAGATTTCTGAAATTGCCAGTACTGAGATGTGTCAATACCCTTTAGTAAGACTGGTTGACCATATTCTGTATTCTTAACAGTTTTTATAGTATTTTGTTCTATTATCCTTTTTATTTGAGTGAAAAAATTATCTATATCGTAAGAAACTCCGCTTCCATCACAAACCTTGATTCCGTTATAATCAATCGGATTATGACTGGCAGTTATCATAACACCACCATCGATTTCAGGATTTCTGGCAGCCAAGAAATAAATGGTTGGGGTTGTACAGATCCCTACATCTATAACATTGCATCCTGCTTCCATTAAACCGGCAGAGAGAAGATGTTTTATAATTGGTGTAGATATACGGACATCTCCACCAATGACAATGATTTTTTCTGGAGTAAAGAAGGTTCCAAAAGCCTGACCTATTTTTAAGGCTGTTTCCGAGGAAAATTGATCTGGAAATTTCCCTCGAATATCATATGTTCTAAATAAATGCTCATGAATTTTCATCTATTCACCATTATCTTCTGTTCTAGGTTATTTGTGTTCGAGTACAAGTAAGCCTTTTATCTATCGAAAAATTCGTCAAGAGGCTTCGGGGGAGATCTTATAAGTTGTTGTAAAGGCGACCAAGACCAAGAATATCTAATGAAGGGAAAAATGCGTTTCTGAATCTCATTACAATAAGATTGAAGAAAACTCATCACTTTGGTATCTTTTTCGTTTGGATAACCCTGGCCTAAACTGAAAGCTGGGAGATTCCACTCATCTTCAATTTCTCTTAAAGATTGGTCACGTACAAATTTTGCAACGCAAGAGGCTGCAGATACAACTGGATATGTCAGATCTGCTTTCTTAGCGATATTTATTTTTTTCGTATAGCTACCAGTTCTTTTTAGTTTGAAGAAACATATCTCAGATTCACATGATTCGGTGTTTATGGTTATCGATTCATCCAATGATTTTAGATGAGTGACTAGATGTTTCTTGGAATATTGAGGCTTTGAAAGAGAGTCCACTGTAATATTATTTGATGAAAGCTCAATTATTAATTTCCCAATATTACGGATCTCAAGTAAATTTAAATTATCATTAGGACGCTTATTGAGCACCTGATCGATCTCAATTGCAGAAATTTTGATGATTTTTGACTCTAAAGCTAGTTCTTGTATCTTTAAAGCTAGTTCTGAACGAAGTTTTTTACCTTGGGGGCCTAAAAATAGTTTTGAATCTTTGAGACCATTTTTCAAAAGATTCTTAACAGATTTCTCATCTAATGTTATCCCTGCAATGATAAGAGAGCCAAATACACTCCCTCGTCCAGCCTCGTCTATACCAGAGACCTGTGAAAGCAATTTCAATCGATTCCAGTTATTTCAATTGCATTTATCGCTGCTTTTTTTGATAAACCCTCTGATAGGATAGTATAGCGCTCTGGACGAATATTATGTGCCTTTTGTAGTGCTTCTAACATAATATCACGGTCAATCCCCAATTCCTGCAACGTGATAGGAGCAGAAACTTCGATTAATATATCTCGAATTCGTCTCCAATTACCCCCGTGCAAATACATCATTATTATGGAAACCAATCCTGTCTGGTAACCGTGTGGAATATGAAATCCATGTTTATAGGATAATCTATCTAACGCATGGCTAACAAGATGTTCTGAACCACTAGCAGGACGAGAGGATCCAGCAATGCACATGGCAACCCCACTACTCCCCAATGCTTTCATCAAAACACGGATCCCTTTTTCACTGAAAAATAGCCTTCCTAATGACCTTACTCCCTCTTCTACCATATTTGCTGTCATTTCTGAGAATGTAGCAGCATAAATATCATAATTTTCTCCTTTTAGACGATGAGCTAGTTTCCAATCTTTTACAGCCACCCATTTTGCTAGGATATCTCCCACTCCTGCTTTCAATGATTCTACAGGGGCTTGACTGATTAATGATGTGTCTCCAACGATAGCGAGTGGAGAAATTGGTATATATGGAGAAGGAGTTGTTTTTTTCTCGGTTCTTGTTATTTGCTCTCTTAATAAAAAATTAATATATGGATTGGAAAAACCATCGTGACTAGCATTGGTAGGAATAGTAATATATTCTGTCTTAGAAAGACCTGCAATGACTTTTACGTAATCGATGATTTTTCCTCCCCCAACAGCCATCAGATATGTTTGTTTATCGTGAATCTCCAACGCCTGTGATTGAAGATATTTTAGATCTACATGTTCAGGAAAAGCAGTATGCGAAAAATCCTCCAACGTTCTTTCTACTTGGGGGATGATAACTTTCGATGTTATCTTCTTTGTATGTGTTCTACCACTAAAAATTTGGATTTTGTTGATTCCAATGTCCTCACAGACCCTAGGTATTCTCTTTACAGCATTGGGGCCAAATGCTACTCGTCTAGGAACGTGTATCTCCTGAATATAACTCATACTCAAACACTTCTTTTTCCTATTTTTTATTAGTGGTAAAATTGTTCCCATTTACCATATTTGGACGGGTTGTTTCACTATCAATATCATTTTCACTTTTTGACCGAGTACCTTTTTCCGAGACTGAAAATATATCTTTCCTTAATCGCAAAATTTCTCTCCCTCCTAACCTAAGGGTAGCATAACCACCAAATAAACCTAGCATAAAAGATTTTGCGAGACGATCAATAAAAGCTATGAGCGTAGCATCTTGTCCTGGGTAATTTGGGGAATTTATGAGGACTATTGCTAATACAAATTCATATTCCCCCATTGCTCCAGGAAGAATCGGAAGGATGAAAGTAATATTTCCTGCACATGATGCAGCGATAACCCAGGGAAAATCAATTATACCAAGAATGGGAAAAACGGTAATTGCAATCACATAAATCATAATCCCCTCAATTACCCATATAGAAGCAGATGTAATTACTCCAAGGCTTAATTGGAGTGGTTTAGAACGAAGACCTTTAATTCCTGTTTGAAAAGCTTGATAAGTGGAAAAAAGTCGTTTTTCAATAAATAAGGGGAAAAAATGAATGATTCTTTCAATTAACTCTGGCTGTAACATCATTATCCATAAAATTATCAAACCAACTACCGATCCAATAAAAATAATAAACACTAATTGTTGAATAACCTCTGAATTCTCGATTTCTAGTAAAGAGCTACCAACAAAGAACAAACTTCCAGTTATTACGAAAAGTAAACCAACAATACTCAAAACTTGCTCAATAACGATAGATGAGAGTGTGTCAGAATATTTTGTACCATGATTTCTTTTTAAGGCATATAAACGAACTGTTTCGCCAGCACGAGCGATGGTAAACAGATTAATAGCCAAAGCTGATACAACAGGTAGAGCTAATGATTTTAAGGGGAGGTTTACCCCTTGAATATCGAGTAGAATTTTCCATCGATATATCCGTATTAACATATCTCCAACGTACAACAATAACAACAGTAAAAACAACGAGAGGAGCCCGATGAAACCCAATTCAATCAAATACTCGATTAATCTTCGAGGTTGTATGAAGATAATGATACTAATTAAAACGGCAATTGTGGTAGTATAAATCAGAAATGAGGGAAGTTTCTCACGAAAGGTCATTTTAATTGTCTCACATCTTATCAGAATTTGAAGCTCGTATTACATGGGGATAACAGCTCATACCTATCCTAGAAAAATCTAATAAATAAACACAACAGCCTTGAAAAAGTTAGATATGGTAAGAATATAATCTTATTGCTTATACTTAATAAATCTCCTAATTTCCCCTATTTTTTTGTGCCATTTCTATAGATTGAATAAATTGTATGTCAGATTTGTTCTTAGCTTTTACAGAACTGATTGAAGACTATATAAGGAAATGAAAGAAAGATGCCTACACGAATCTCGTTAAAATTAAGGAGATTTATAGGAATAAATAACTAATAATTACTTGGTGATAGGCATAAATGCAATATGAATCTACAATTATCCAATTATTGCAACAGGCTTTGGATTTATCTCAAAAGGACATTTCAGAGTTATTAGATATTCCTCCCAGTGGAAAATTAGGAGATATTTCTTTCCCTTGCTTTAAATTAAGTAAGATGCATAAGAAAAGTCCACAAGCGATTGCAAAAGAACTAGAAGAGGCAATAAAAATTCCTGATGATTCTATCGTCAGAGAGATTAAAGCAGTAGGTGCATTTCTCAATTTTTTCTTTGACATTTCAAAATTAACAGAGAAAACTTTGAAACAAATATGGAATGAGAAGGAAAAATATGGATATAAAGAGAATAATCAAAAAACAGTTATCATCGAATTTCCCTCTCCTAATACTAACAAACAATTGCATTTAGGTCATCTTCGAAATATGGCTCTCGGGGAATCTACTTCTCGAATTTTTGAGAGCCAAGGATTTAATGTCGTAAGGGCTAATTTGCTCAACGATCGTGGTACCCACATTTGTAAATCAATGTTGGCTTATAAAAAGTGGGGAAATAATCGGGATCCCGATAAGAAAGAAGATCATTTCGTTGGTGACTTCTATGTCCTTTTCTCTAAGAAAGCAAAGGAAAATCCACAACTTGAGGAGGAAGCTCAAGAATTATTAAAGTTATGGGAAGCTAAAGATATTGAGACAATAGCTTTATGGGAAAAAATGACTAATTGGGCTAATAACGGGTTCAATGAGACTTTTAAAAAGTTTGATATCAGTTTTGATAAGATCTACCGAGAAAGCAATCTCTGGGAAAGTGGTAAAGAAATCATTCTGAAAGGCTTGAAGGATAAATTGTTCTATAAAGATGAAGTAGGGAACGTTGTGGTAGACCTTGGAGAGCCATTAGGCACAAAAGTATTACTACGGGCTGATGGTACTTCTGTTTATATAACACAGGATATTTTTCTTGCTAAGAAAAAATTTGAGGACTTCAATTATTCCAAATCAATCTATGTCATTGGGAGTGAGCAAAATTATCATCTACAAGTCCTGTTTAAAATTTTAAAGATGATGAATTTTGAATTCGCTGATGGATGTTACCATCTTAGTCATGGTATGATATTTTTACCCGAGGGAAAAATGAAATCAAGAGAGGGAACAGTCGTTGACGCTGATGACCTAATTACCGAACTTACAGACATGGCTAAAACAGAAATTCTTTCAAGACGAGAAATTTCTGAAACAGAGATTATTGATACCGCAGAAAAAATCGCTATGGCTGCGCTAAAGTATTATTTACTTAAATTCGCAGCCTCAAAAGATTTTGTATTTAATCCAGAAGAATCAATTTCACTATATGGAAAAACTGGACCATATTTACAATATTCTTTCGTTAGAGCAAATAGAATAATCCAGAAAATAGATAAAACACCATCACTGGAAGTGAATTTTAGTTTATTTAAAAGTCCTGAAGAAATTTCATTGATTAAATTACTTAAAGATTTTCCTGATGTCCTAGAACGAGCGGCCTTTTCCTATTCTCCTCACTTATTGGCAGAATATGCTCATCAATTGGCTTCTTCCTTCAATCTATTCTATGAAAAACATAGAGTCATCGGAGAGGCAGTGGAAGAAATTCAGAATTCTAGGCTTTTACTTGTCGAATGCTTCCGTAATGTTATGAAAAATTGTTTATACATGTTTGGTATTAACACAGTTGATACAATGTGAAAATATTTGCTAATTTTTTGTTCTAACAAACATACCTTCTCCTTCGTCTCTCTTCTGTTTTAATCGTGAATTATTCATTACGAAATTCTTAGTGAAAGTTTTTCGTTCATATTATAATCTACAAATCAACCTTTTTCGGCCAAATATACCCAAAATATTGCCTTAGAATGGGAATCAGCCGTAAGAAAGGTGGTTGGTTAATCCTGAAATTACACCCATGTGAAGAAGCTGGGTTAGTGTTATAAATCACATTGGGGAGGATCAGCCAAAGCCCAATTTTTCTATACAGTGACAAGTAGAAAAAGGAAGAAACTCATATGAGTCCCCCCTACTATGAACAACTGGCAAAATGGACTGAATTTGTCCCTGAAAGTGAAATTCGTCGTCTTCTTTTAACCAAAGTCAAGTACTATTTTGGTGGAGGAAAACCTGGTAGTCTCCCTATTGACGCATTCAAAAAAATTCTATATCAAATCGCTGATGAACTAGATATGGATGGAATCGATGTATTAAATTATGGTCCAACAAGCGGCACCTTCTCGTTGAAAGAGACTTTAGAACAACGAATGAGGGAGAAAGATGGAATATCCTTTCCTAAAGGACCAGATGATATCCTTATCTCTACTGGATCTCAACAGATGCTGTATGGTCTTTTAGATGTTCTTCTAAGACCCAAAGATGTAATTATCATGTCTCGTCCCTCATATTTAGGATTCGTTGTCCCAGTTACAAAGCTAGGGGGAGATGTTTTAACAGTGCCAACGGATATGGATGGCATCATTCCAGAGTATGTAGAGAAAGCAATTGAAATAAGTCAAAGAGAACTAAACCGGACCCCTAAAGCTATCTACGTTGTTTCGGATTCCGACAATCCCAAAGGCACCACACTTCCTGAAAAAAGACGGAAAAAACTTTTTGAATTGACAACACAACATGAAATCCTTCTTATCGAAGACTCTGCTTATCGTGAAATTCAATTTTCTGAAATCCCACCTCCAATCAAAAAGTATGATACGGACAACGAATGGGTCGCCTATTTACGTACAAGCAGTAAGGAGGCTGCTGTTCTTCGTCTTGGTTATTCCGTTCTTCCTGAAAAAATCATGATCCCGATGATTAAGGTTAAAGGATATTTAGACCTCTGTACATCTAGCCTTAATCAAAAAATCCTTGAAATCTACTATTCAAAATACATTGATGACGTCTTGGGTGATAATCTAAAAATCTATGAAGAACGACGAGATGTGATGCAAAAAACGATTGATGAACATTTTCCCTCTCAAGGTCAGCGTACTAATCCGACTGGAGGTTTTTTCTTTTGGTTCCAAATGGAAAATGGAAAGTTTGATTCTTCACGGTTTTTAGAGGATGTGGCAATACCAAATGATGTTTGTTATGTTCCTGGCCAAGCTTTTTACCCCATAAGAGGACATTCAATTAGTTCATATGATTCGAAACTTCATGGAAATCGGATTAAAACTAATGGCATGAGATTAAGTTTCTCATTTACCACACCCCAAATAATCTCAGAAGGTATGGAACAACTTGGGAAATTACTTCAAAAAGAGGCCTAAGACATTAACAACTACATTAGATAAATCGCATTAAAAAAAATCTTTAAGTTATCCATGCTTCTATAAGATTCTTAAGTAAACCTCCCAGGTGTAATATACCAAGTATAACCTGGAAAAGCTTCTTCCCGAAGTTGTCGTTGGAAAGTATCACAAATATTGTGAATTCCAGTAAGAACAGCCAGATCTAACCAATTCCAAGAAACTTCTTGAGCTTTTTTTCCAGGAGAAAATCTACCAAAGTTGTGTGATAACATTAGTTCTGTATTCTTGATTTTATTTCTCAATTTATGATTCTGAGGGTTATCCTTCAATTGTTCTTGAAGTCTACTTAGATTATGAATTTCTTTCTCATACTTCGATTCCAGCAATATCCTCATTTTTTCTAATGTAGCTTGAACAATATGGTCTTCTGTACTACTATTAAAGTCCTTGAAAATGGCAAATACTGTTTCGTCTAAAATAGGACTATTTTCAACTAAAGCAGACCTTTGAGCCCACGGTGTATTATAATAAACTCTGTTTGAACGAATAAGAATTGGTGTAAGAACCCCTAATCGTCTCATTGAGGGAATCACTGCAGAATAATACTGTGTTTCACCTGCACCTCCAATATGAGTTAGTAGAGGAAATGAAAAGTTATTGACCACAGCTCTTGAATCTGATCTCGGAGAAATATTGGCGCCTATTTCACTGAGATCAGGATGACTTGAATTATAAGAAAATGAATATTGCTCTGAACAAACAGGACATTTTCCCTCCAACTCTCCAGCGCTAGGTATAAGCAGCTCTACACGTGTTTTATTCTCACATTTCAAACATTCTAAGAAAAAGGGGACATAACCATCATCTCGATAAGGAAGTCCTGGCTGCAGGTTTTGAGATGTGAGTAGATCATGAATCGTGTTTAATGTCTTTAAATAGCGAGTTCGGTTGTTTTCTTTAAGTAAAAACTCAAAACCAGGCAAAATAAGCTGTCTATATCGTGGATCACTTATGGGACTGAGAAATAGCCTTAATTCATTTCGAACATTGAATAACTGACTCCAAATCTGTTGTGTCCAAAACGAAAAATCACTAGCACTGATAAAGTTATCATAAATCAGATCAAACCAAGAATTAAATCGTTCTAGAAGTAATTGTCTGTATTCTAGACGTACTTTTGCGGTTTTCATTAGTGACCGTAAATTGTCTTGAATTTTAACTTTTGTTAGGTGAACCCACTCGCTATCTGGTAACGGTACATGATGCATTGGGGTACCTTCAGGCACTCCCCACGATTGTGCTGTAATAATCAGTCCATGAGGAGAATTCGCTTGAGGAAACCGTGCGATGGTCAGTTCATTCTGAATCGAATCATGATCACCAATGAAGAAAAAAGTTCCTATACCTAGTAAATTTCCCACCCATTCCGCTAGAGCAATCTTGTTAGTTAAAAATACTGGTCCACCAAACAAGAGAGGTTGATGACCTAAATCTAAGAAGCCTCTATCTAGACGATCAAGTGCCTCTCTTACACTTATAGTTAAGGTCCCCATCTTTTGATGTCTTTCGACAGCAATATGCCGCAATTTTTCTATATTATCGCTGAAGGAGGTGAAATTTGTAGTTTCTTGACGTCTTTTTATCATCTTTTTCAGTTTTCGAAAAGATGAGGGGATCTCACCCCATAGATCTCGACTAAGATCACTTGGATGACCTGTAGCAGCTGTACGATAAATTTCCAGAAGAGTTGCGACCTGGCCTTGCAAAACTGACAATTCCTACAAAAATCAAAAGATTATACTTTACTTTACTGGAGATTATTATTGATTCAAATCGTTTCTGCCTAATATAATGTAGAAAAAAAACCTCTTATCTCTTAGATAATCTTAAGACATGAAATTGAGAGGTTTTTGAAATAATCTTCCTAAATATTGAGTTTCAAAATTCTTTTATACAGAGTAAATATAAATCATTCAAACACGAAAATTTTCCAAGATTCATTTAATCAGAAATCTTAGGGAAACTAATAGAATAATGTTCTAAAATAAATTTGGAGAGATTTACCTTTGAAGTTACTCACTCAGTTTGTAAGAAAGAAACGTGCGATCTCCCCTGTTATCGCAGTTATCTTATTAATTGGACTCGCAGTTGCTGCGGCTGCTGTGATTTTTCTTGTAGTTCTTCCACTATTAGAACCTACAAGTAATCTAGAGATGACTGATGCATTTATTGAATATGATGATGCCCACACTACTGCATCAGATGAAGGAGTAGGTTATGGTAAGGGAACAGTAGTTCTTTCAAATGCTGGTACAGGAGAAATTGAAGTAACTAAAATTAGTATTTATCATTCGACGAGTATTTCAGGGCCTTGGACAGAAATGACTAACGCAGTTAGCCTTCAGTCCATCACTACCAGCAATCCGTGGACCTTAGAACCACTTGCGTATAATGACGAGCTGACTGTAAGGTTCCCCATTCCGACGGCGAATTATGATAATAGTATGTCGTATAAAATCATTGTTGAAACAAAAGAGGGAGACCAACTAGATACCTCAACCCAAACAGTGGTTGACGAAACTGACATGCAATTAGCGAAAGATCGTCCTGATATTTCTTTTACAGGAACTCTGGATTATGTTCGAAGAACTCAGACAATCTCTCCGACTTCAGTTTCAGATAACTCTGAGATCAAGAATGTAACTTATCAGGTTTCTAACGCGACATGGTCAACAAGTGTGGCTACTACTAGTTCGCTTTGGCAATGGCAATGGGCTACATATAATACTATCTTTAATGGATCTTATAATATGAATATAACGGTTTATGACTATGCAGGACTATCAGCTAGCACTTTTCCTGATACTGTGATAAGCTTTACTATTGATAATGATTATGTGTCCCCAACCATCAATTATATTGATCCTGAAGCGGATTGGGCAGAAGTGGGGGAGACTTTTGAGATTCTAGCCAATATTGAAGACACAGGATCAGGTGCATCAGATGTAGGCGAAGCATATCTACATTACAGATTGCTAAATGAAACAACCAATAGTACTGTTGCAATGACCGAGGGACTCGGAAATAACTGGACAGCTTCAATTCCTGTGGACTCACGTGCCTTAGAGGTTAACTTAACTTATTCTATTGATGCTAGAGATCTCGATAATAATCAAGAAGTCCAGCATGTCTCTATACTTGAAGCAAACGACACAGTTGAGCCCGATATTACCCATACACCACTTGTTGAAGCAGATGAGCAAGGAGACGTAATTATCTCTGCAATAATAGAAGACCCAGGCATCATTGACACCTCAAAACTGTTCTTGACTGTAAGAAAATCTAACAATCTGGGTGCTAATGCCACTGTATCTGGAAAACCCCTTCCCTCAAGCTGGCTTACTTTGGATCCAACAACTATTGTAGTTATTGCTGAGAATACTTGGAATGCTACTTGGAAAATGCCACAACCCAGTTATAATGTTACTATCCACGGCCTAGAGTATTATATTAATGCCACGGATAAATATGGTACCAATACCGCCCAGCATGGAACCGCAAGCGTCCCTCATCCTATCGAGGTTCTAGACCTCAATCCTCCAGACTTTGTGGGAATTTCAACTTCTAATTTTCCTTCTTCGTGGACAGAAAATACCGACTATCCAATATCTGTCCAGATTAACGATAATGATCCAACTTTTGGCCGTGTAGTGAATGGAGATATGAAAACATATGCTACAGGTAAGGTAACCATTCATTTCAAAGAATGGAATGGTGATCCATCTCAGACATTTACCCTCGCAAATATTAATCAAACAGTTCATACATCAGGAAACAGTAGTACAGGTGAAATAACTACATGGTTTGGTATAATTCCAAATAGTGTTTTCGTGTATGATGTTAATCATCGAGTTGACTTTTATATTACTACGGCTGACCAGTCTAAAACAGATCAAGATCAACATAGTGTAACAGCAACACGATGGCCAGCATCAGGTTTTTACAGTATTGATGTAAAAGAAGCAGGCCAACCTAATGTAATTTATTCACCAAATAGTATTGGTCTGAAAAACAACAATGAAACGGTCTTTTTCACGATTAACAATACTGCTAGTAGCCTTGTAGATGCTGATGCTATACTCACAGATATGTATCTGGAAATCTTCAGTAGTGATTGGGATTTTTCGAATGGTGAACCGAATCTAACAAAGGTTCTCTTTACAAGATATCCTTCCTCAAGCGATTCTTATAATGACACGGCTGGATCTCCACATCCTTGGGATGGTAATGGCACGTGGGTAATGTTTGACTCTGATAATCTAGGTGAGGTTGAAGATCACGGTGATTACAATATTATAGAGCTAACTTTCTCTAACACTTCTAGTGGATTAATTGACATGCATAATATGATCTTGAACGTTAGCTTCAAAGCCAAGGTCGGTGCTAACGATGTAGATGACCAATGGTTAGGATTATTCGCAACTCCAGGCGTGGAACCAGAATCAGCACTGTCTTCTCCGTATGATGCTGGTGGTGATAAATACTACATTAATCGCTGGTTGGTCACACCTCTTTATCCATATGGTTCTCAAGGTCTAGGATGGGATAGCGATGACGCAAGTGCTCCTTGGATGGATGATTATACTCGAACAGATGTGAGTTCAGGACTGGTTAAACCCTATGATGGATTTGGCGTAACTCTCGGTTCTGGTACTCCAAATGACGAATGGAATCTTGTTTATAACAATGAAGGCTACCGAATGAATATTGATATTCTTACTGGAGGAGCTACCAACCAATACCTATGGTTTTATTCCGTCATTTTGATATCTGGAGGTGATACCTCAGCAACCATGTATCTAGGGTCAGATGATGAAGCAGTTTGCTACATCAATGGTCAACTGGCTGGTAGTTATGGCAGTCCAAGAGGGTATGGAGAAACTCCCTTTACAGTGAATCTGCTAGGCAACAATCAGAATAATTATATTCTTTTTGGCGTACATGAAGACGCTGGAGGTTACTATGGCGGACTAGCTTTCCAAGGTGCTGGAGCGTTTCAAATCAAGACATTTACTGGTCCACCTCCACCACCTTTATCTCCAATCCAATCAACTATGATGATGAACCTTGAAGACTCATCACTTTCAAGTAACCCGACATCTATGTTTTCGATCCACTCTCCTCAAGATGTTCAAATGATATCTACAATCCAAGAAACTCGAGATTCAATTTTCAATCGTCGTCTAAAGAGGAAATAATACTAAATCCATTCCTCATATTTTTTTCTCTTTTTGAAATACAAAAAATAGTATTTTTGTGTAGTATTGAGGTTTATTATGGACTCTTATGACGTTGCTATTGTCGGAGGTGGCCCTGTTGGTTCCTTTGCAGCTTCGTCTATTCTATCGCAAAATAAAGCTTTACAGGTAGCTGTTTTCGAACACCATCAAAAAAGTGGATTTCCTCCGCATTGTTCTGGTTTAATAGGAATAGATGGCTTAAAAAAACTCAAAATTTATCATTCTCTAGCCAAACATGTTAGTTTCAATCAAATTAAAGCTGCGAAATTTTTTTCTCCATCAGGAAGATCCTTTATTATTGATCGGAAACAAAATGAACTTTTAGTTGTAGATCGACCACGCTTGGACTCTTTACTGGCAAAACAAGCATATAAACATGGTGCTAGCTTTCAATATCGATCTGTTGTAAAAAGAATTACCCGCAGTAAGCAAGGGCTCAATTGGATTATTTCAGGAATTTCTCCGGACACTAGAAAATTTGAAGTAGTATCAAACATTATTATTTCTGCAGAGGGACATCATCCTCGCATTTTACCTCAAGCTGGGCTTCAACCGCCCTCTAAAAAATGGTTTCTTCCAGCTTTCCAATTTGAACTAGAAAATGTTTCTGACATTGACAGGAATTTTGTTGAGTTATATTTCGGAAGCAAATTTGCTCCTGGGTTCTTTGTGTGGTTGATCCCTTTGAATGACTCTCGAACACGAGTTGGGTTAGCAATTCATCCTTATCTAGCTAAAGGTGTAAGAAAAAGACTCTCTTTTGTTACTAAAAAACATCCAATTCTTTCCAAGAAGTTAAAAAAGAGTAAACTAGTTAACTCCTGGGGGGGATTTGTCCCTGCAAGTGGTCCTATTCCTAGAACCTTTACGAACGGATTTATGGTGGCAGGGGACGCAGCTGGCCAAACAAAAGCAACAACTGGGGGTGGATTTAATATTGGAGGTTACTGTGGTTATTTGGCTGGAAAAGTCGCAGCTGAATCCGCACATGTGAATAACTACTCTTCAAATTTTTTGAAGAAGTATCAACAATTATGGCAATCAGTATTTGAACCCGAGCTCTCTCTCATGAAATTTTTCAGGAGAGGATTATCTTTTTTACCTGATAAAAAATTAGAGAGCTTTTTTAACATTGCTATTCAAACTGGAATAGATACTCATATGCAAAAAATCCAAAATATTGATCTTCACGGAAAAGCGCTTCTAAAATATTCTTTAACACCTCGTGTCCTTATTCAAGGCCTTCGTCTTATCCCTCAAACCGTAGTTAGCCTGTTCCAAGGACTGTTCATCTAGAAAGGAGATCATTAGTCTTTTAATGATATTATCTGAGATTCTATTGTTGATTATAGGTATCAATGACTAGGGAGAACAGTAATGATTGTTTCTGGATCTCGTTTGCATCTCAAATTATAAATACATTTACGAAGATAACTGCTTTTGTATGTCATCCAACGATTTGACCAAACTTTCAGCGTGTTCTTTTACGACTTGAAAATCGGCGATCATTTTCTGAGACTGTTCGCTATATTGTCGTAAAAAATCAACTAACGGTTTGATGAACTCTTGCATTTTTTCGAGTTGGTTGATACCAATAGATGCAGCTGAAAAATCTCCTTCCCGAATATTATTTTCAGTTGTTGTAGTTATGTTTGATAATATTGTGTTGAAACTGGTAATAAGAGGCTGAATGTCAGAGGCTGATAAGGATTTGAGGGGAACCATCTCTTCCGAGACGCTATTTTCAACATTTTTCAATTGATCCATAAACTTCTGCGCTTGTTTTTCGGATCTAATTACGACAAGGGCCGAGCCTAAGGAAACTGAATTCTTATTCAAAAGAATATCTTCATAATCTACCCTAACTGGGATTTCTAGTGTTATTTCTTCTTCTCCTTCTCCAGATGGATAGAGTAGTATAAATTCAGCTTGCGTACGACCATCAGGGTCTAATTGGGAAACAGAAATCGAATCTGATCCCGACACTATTGTTAGTTTTGAGGGAATTTCAATATAGGCTGTCACTCCCGATGCAGGTCCCTCACCGTTATTTTCCACCTTAACTCTAAACTTAAATTGTTCTCCGAAAATAATGTCATGATCGAACTCATAAACAGCCCGTATCGAAGGAAATTTCACAAAATCCATCAATCTTTGGCGAGTTACTTCAATAGCTCTTTTAATTCCCTCTTTGAACATAGCTGCTGGTTTTGTATTAAATAAATAGCTCTCGGTATAATTTGAAGCCCTCTGGAGCAAACTAGGGTTTGGATTCTCTGGATTTGCGGCCCCAGCTAAATCATAGGGGATATACAAACATGCTGTAGCCGCCTGATCACTAGAAAAATCATGGGCTTTGATAAAATCATCTAGGTGTTGGGCAATATTCCAGTCCCCTGTTTGAATCTTTAACAATGAGGATATTGCCATACATGCAGCTCCACCCAATAGATCATCCCAAGATATATGCTCTTGAGATGCTTTCGCTAAGGCATCCGCTGATAATCGTAACCAGTGATTCTCGGAATTTAGATCTGATAGGAAAGTTTGAATAACCTGAGAACCTGAAAAAAATTGGTAAGCTGCATTTTTATATTGCCCTCTTTCCATGAGCTCATTTGCATACTTTTCGATTAAGGTTACAGTTTCACGAGCTGCTCTTTCACGTTCAACAGGGTCTTGGATGCTACCTAATGAAGCAAGGGCCTCCTGAACATCATTCGCTGTTGTTGATTTTCTCAATCGTTCAAAAAGTTCGTTCACGAATGACAAATTTTTCTATTCTCCTTGATTATTATGATTTAAGCTTTTTCATCGAATCAAGCTTCTATTGATCTTGAGGAAAGAATTACACCTTTTTATTTCTATGTTTTTTCTGTGATTTCCTTAATGAAGCATTTTAAATCTCAATGAGATTGATGTAGCTTTATTATTATATCGTATATCCCGTGATTTTGAGAATTCAGTTTTTTTCTATAACTAGGAATATTCGATGACCATATTCTGATTTTTTAGCAAATGAATCGTTATGAACACATTGTTATAAGACACTAATCAATTTTTTTGCTTTAACAAATACAATTAATTACTGTAGGGACTTATTAGGTAATATGTCCATTTACACACCTTTAAAAGAAAACTTTGGCTTCAGCGTTATTTGAAGTAAAAACATATTGCTTCCCCCCTCAATTAATACTAACCTTTCTTCGCAGTTACGAATTGCAATTACCAAATGGAGGAATCACCATGGTTTTCTTCCTTAGTCAACGAGAAAAAGAAATTCCTGATATTCTCAAGAAAGATCCTTCAGCCAAAAAAGCTTACAATGAGATTTT